>NZ_JAIVFR010000160.1 GCF_020829685.1 Nostoc sp. CHAB 5715
GTCAATTAAATATTGCCGTTTTTTTAAATGTTAACTCAGATGAATCTTTTGCCAAAGAACTGATTGATTATTTGTTTAAGCAAAATAAAAAAAACTCCCTTTGTCTACTTTGCGGAGTACTTGAAAATGAGATCGAAATAGAAAATCTTGGAGAAGATGTAAAAATTGATTTTAGAGATTTTCGAGAAAAAGTTTGTAATTTAAATAATAGTTTAAACAACAATAAAAATTCAAGTATTAGTTTAAAAGAACGGCAATATTTAATTGACAAGGTTTCTGAATCTAGAGTTGACCCATTTATAAAAAATAATGAACTTATTAACGAGGAGTTAATTCCAATTGGTTTAGAAAAACTACCAAGAGTCAGGACTCCTCAAGAGAAGGAACTTTTGGAGAGGGAAGGACGTTTAGTTGACGAGCCGCCACAAAAACTAGGTTCAGGTACCAAGATTATTAACATCTTTGACCAAATGGGTAATGAGAGAACGCTGCTTATCCTGGGTGAACCTGGATCGGGTAAGACTACAATTCTAGCGGAACTGACTAAGGAGCTAAGTGAACGTGCTAAAACAGATAACAACCTTCCAATTCCTGTAATATTAAACCTTTCTTCTTGGAAGGAGAGCCAGAGCATTGATAAGTGGATTGTAAAGCGATTAACAGAATTTTATAAAGTTCCTAAAGATAAGGGTCGATTGTTAGTCTCTAATCAAGAACTGCTTTTGCTAATTGATGGTTTTGATGAAATAAAATCAGAATACCAAAATTTCTGTGTTGAAGAGTTGCTTAATTTTATTAATAAAAATGAAGAGATAAAGATTGTTATATGTAGTCGTACAGGCATAAAAAGAGAAGAATTGCTTGAAAAATTAACATCTAGGATTGCAGTCCGATTACAATTTCTCAGTGAAGAAGAAGCTTATGGGTATCTGGATAAGGAGGATTCTGTCCCTACTGATTTCAAAGATTCAATTAAGAAGGAAGATGAGCTACGAAAAATAATAATAGTACCTTTATTCCTCTATCTTATAATTGATATTTACAAATCTAAAAAGTCACAGGATACAGTATTTTCATTAGAAGGTGGCACTGAGAAAATACGGAACAAAATATTTTATAAATATATTGAAAAGGAGTTGAATAAATGGAAAGGTACTCGTAACCACCCAAAAGAAAAAGTTGAAAATTGGCTAATTTGGCTAGCCAAGCAAATGAATCAAGAAAGTCTGGAAGCTTTTTTAATTGAAAAGTTGCAACCTAAATGGTTGTCTCTACCACCCGAGGAAGTAACGAAATTACCCCAAGACGCTTCGGTTGAGGTAGGGGAAGCAGAGGGAGAGAAAAAAGACTTATCCGAACCGTATTCTATTCAAAAAATAATGTATCGTACTGGAGTAAGGTTAATTGTAGGACTTTTATGTGGACTGTCTTGTGGATTACTCTCGGAGACACTAAATTATGATCCTAACACCAATTTTCTGCTTTCATTGATTAGTCATGTAATTTTTGGATTAATATCTGGACTGCTATCTGGATTACTATTAGGACTGATATCTTTGTGGCTTGAATATTTCGAGTCTAGCTTGATATCTTGGTTGCCAAAGATAGACGATAAACTGATACGTATATTGAGGTTTGTACTGATTGGATTTATATTTGGGTTAATACGTTGGGGAGTTAGCCTGCTAATAGAACAAGACAAAATCCAACCTTTAGATGCAATTATCTTTGGGGGTCTTTCAGGATTTATTTTTTCTTATCGGTTAAACTGTCAGAAGATAGAAACTGTAGAGCGTATTGAGTTTTACCCCCAATATTTTATAAGAAATTTAAGATTTGGAATGTTAATTGGTTTCCTTTCTGGGATAACTATGCTGTCGATTGGAATAGTTGCTGAACTGATTAAGGACGATAATACGCCATTTATAAATTCTAGTATTAGGGATACTTTAAAAGGAGTAATGACGCTATTAGTAAATCCCTGGCTCATGAATTTTTTAAAAAAAGCGGTAGAGCCATTAATTATTAATGAAAAACCAGATATCTTAGGGTATAGTATATTATGTGGTGTACTAGCATTTGGGCTGCTTCTTGGATTGAATCTGTGGGTAATTGTTGGATGGAGAAGAATCAAAGTAATTTTTCGATTCAAAAGAATCCAAAGACGTAACGGCAATAGAGTCAACAGAACACATAGAAGCATTTTACCTCCCTTATTTATTAATTTAATAATTTCTTCTTTTGTTTCTCTATTATTTGTATATTTCAGCTTTACAAATAAAGATATTATTTTGTGGATTTCGAGTTTTTGTCAAAAATTAAATGTATTATGGGGCGTATTGACTCTAGAGGTATTTGTTGGGCTACAAGTTGGAATCGGTTTAGGCTTTAGAAGAAACAATAAAATAGAAAGTGCAACAGAACCTAATTACGGTATCATAACAACATTTTTAATTCGTTTAGGCTTTAGAAGAAACAATAAAATAGAAAGTGCAACAGAACCTAATTACGGTATCATAACAACACGTAGAAATGCTGGAGAGATATTTCTAATTAGTGGGTTAATCTCTGGTTGTGTTAGTACTTTCTTTTGGTGGATTTACTCTAAACATCAAGAAATAATTTGGTGGATTTTTTATAAAACAGATGATAACGGCATTATTTTTGGATCAATTGTTGGACTAATGGTTGGGTTACTAAGTGGACTAGTTAATGGAGGGAATTCAGGTTTAGTTTGCATTAAACACTTCGTTCTGCGTGTCATCCTTTGCAAAAACAAGTGGATTCCTTGGAACTATGCCAGTTTCCTCAACGAAGCTGCACGAGGCTTATTGATACAAACTGGTGGTAGCTATCGTTTTAGACATGGAATGCTGCGAGAACATCTCGCTGATATGCCTTTAGAAAAAAGAAAGTGAACTTTAGTATCCGCTACTTTCAAAATGTTGTTGAAATATACAAGGTGACGGAAATATGGTTATATTCTTAGTTCTATTTCTTTCCCTGCTTAGTTTGATTACTTACTTAGGTTATTTACGACGGGCAATGGTCGAGATACCTCAACTATGTCCATCAAGAGATATATTATTTGAGAATTATCTTAATTCTGGATTTCCTAAAGTTTCAGTGATTGTTCCAGCCTATAATGAGGCAGATAATATCCAAGATTGCATTATGTCTATTTTGGATAGCACAAGTTTATTAGCTGATAAGTTTGAAGTTTGGGTAGTAGACGACCAGTCTACTGATAATACCCTAACAATCCTCAACACCCTTAAAAAAAATCTCAGCGATTCACGGCTGAAAATTTTGCCAGGAGAACCTCGACCAGCCGAACAAGTGTGGACGGGTAAAAACTGGGCTTGTACTCAAGCTACTAAACGAGCTTTTGGAGAATTCTTGCTCTTCATTGATGCTGATGTCCGACTGAAGCCAAGAGCAATTGAAACAGTGGTTCAAGCAGCAAAAGCAAAACAAATAGATTTATTAAATTGTATACCAGCAGTAGTTTGTGGGTCTTTAGTAGAGTGGTTGGTACAGCCACTAATGTTCATTAATCTGCTTGTTTCTTTGAACTCTGTGGCGGTAAAAGACCCTAAAACCAAAACAGCTTTTGCAGCAGGACCTTTTATGCTGTTTCAACGCTCATCCTACGAGAAAATAGGAGGACATCAGGCAGTTGCAAGCTATGTTGCTGAGGATGTGGCTTTGGCTCGACGCATTAAAGAGAGTGGTTTGAAGTTGCGACACTTCTTAGGAGCAAACTTAGCAAAATTAAGGATGTACCGCTCTTGGGCATCACTTTGGGAAGGTTGGACTAAAGTTTTGTATTTGGGTGCCCAACGAAGCTTGTGGCTAATGGTATCTCTAGCTCTGCTAATGCTAAATATTTACTTGATTCCTTGGCTAGTATTAGTCATTGTGGTTAGTAAAAGTTTTTTAATTGGCTGGAAACGCTTGATTTACTGGCAATTTGTCTAGCTTTGATTGCTATTCTCCTCCAGTACAATTTGCGGACACTCGCAGCACAGGCATCTCATAGCTCTCCCAAATACTGGTGGCTGCATAGTTTGGGAGGTCTACTGGTTGCAGTCATTGCCATTGCTTCAGTTATTAAGACTGAGACGGGTTGGGGTTGGACTTGGCGAGGTCGATCGCTTAAGCATCCTATTTCACCTCGTGAATGAGTTTTGTAGCCTCAGAAGTAGCAAACTTGCCATAAAGTGATATGCATAATACAAGGTGAAAATGCACACAAAAAGTTTCCTGGAAAATGCTACTCCTAAACTTCACCCAAGTTCCATTATAAGCCCTCAGTAGCAATGAATCAGAATCTTTAAAGGTAAACTCTTTACAGGAAAATAATATATGCAGAAACAGAACTTATCAATTAGTGTAAGTCATTTTTTTCCTTTTTTAATGGTTTTCCTAGGATTTGTGGGCGTCTCGACATGGCAGTGGCAGAGAGGTTCGGTAGCTAAAGAACGCATTAGTTTTGGTGAGAAAAGTTTAATTCAAGGAAATCCTTCCTTGGATAAAAAAGCCGGGATAAAGGAAATAGAAGAAAAACGCTGGGATAAGGCACAGTCCAATTTAGAGAAATCGCTAGAAAAGAATCCTAACGATCCAGAAGCACGTATTTTTTTTAACAATGCCAAAATTGGTTCTGATGACAACAGCTACACCATTGCTGTATCTGTACCGATTAGGAACAATATCGATGGTTCTTTGGAAATTTTGCGTGGGGTAAGTCAAGCTCAAAATGAATTTAATTCCTCTAGAGGAAAAAGTCAGTGGCGTTTGAAGGTAGCGATCGCATCGGACGATAATAATCCAGAAGTTGCTCAAGATGTTGCTACAGCCTTAGTCATCAATCCTGATGTGTTAGGTGTAGTCGGTCATTATGCTAGCGATGTCACCATAGCAGCAAAAAATATTTATACATCCAAAAAACTTGTAGCCATTACTCCCATCAGCACTTCTGTTGACCTTACAAAAAATTCTGACAGTTCAAAAAACTCTAAACCGTATATTTTTCGCACAGTTCCTAGTGATAGTGATAGTGCAAAGGCTTTAGGAGATTATATGTTTAATAAATTGAATACAAATAATAATGTAGCAATTTTTTATAATTCCAGTAGTAATTACAGTAAGTCTCTTAAGTCTGAGTTTATGACAGTTGTGAAAAATAAAGGAGGACAGGTATCGAAAGAGTTTGACTTGAATGAGCAGGATTTTAATGCCGATTTGAGTGTGAAACAGGTGATTGATAAAGGTACCCAAGTACTAATGTTAGCAGCCGATACAAATACTTTACCACAAGCGCAGAAAGTAGTGGTCAGGGCTGCCAAGAAGAACCTCAATATTTTGGCAGGAGATGATGTTTACACCCCAGACACTTTGAAAGTTGGAGACGCAGCAGTTGAAATGGTGGTAGCAGCTTTTTGGCATATTGATAACGCTCCCAACTCAAACTTTGTCAATAAGTCTAAAGAGCTTTGGGGTGGTGCGACAGTGAACTGGCGAACTGCCCTTGCCTATGATGCAACACAGGCTTTGATTGATGCGATTCAACGCGCTCCAACTCGAAGTGAGGTACAACAGTTTCTCTCCTCAGGAAAATTTAAAACTACCGGAGCTTCTGGTGATATTGAGTTTTGTCCGTCGGGCGATCGCAAGAATCCTTACATAGAACTTGTGAAAATTGTTTCCACTAACAGTTCTGATAATCTCTACAAATTTGTTCCTGTTGAGGCTTACAAAGATAAACCCTCCAGCGATTGTCCCGTTCACTGACTAATAATAATTCAAGTCCGACCCCTACTTCTTTGCCGCTACCTACTGCAACGCCTACATTAACTAGTACACCCATATCCTCTTCTACAACTTCTCTAGCAAGTGATTCAGTATGTCGTCTCCAACCTGAGTCCCCAGAGTCGTCGTACATAGCTTATGTTGTTCCGAGTAAAGGTCTGAATTTACGAGCAGAACCACGACAAGATTCCAAGCCTTTAAAGCTTCTTAAGTTTAATCAAAGAATTATTATTTTGAAGGAAAACGAGAATAAAACCTGGCAAAATATTTGCGTAGAAGGTAATAACCTAAAAGGTTGGGTAAAAGCAAATAATACAAAGAAAGTTGTAGAATAATCTGATTTTTCACAGTTAAATAAAGCATCACTACCAAACTCCCTTTCTTAAAGGTTACAAAATCATCGTCTTGGGAGGCCGGGAATTTAGTAGTGTGAAACGAGCTTGTTTAGCCCGTACAAAAAAATGTGCAGTTTGTACTTAGAGTTAAAAAGACCGAATATTTAATACATGTTAAGCTCAACTTTATCCATTCTCCCTGAACGCGATCGCTAACGCTGAAACCTTTGTGGAACGTCGTTTTAATGTTTTTGATTTCATCGATAATCAATGACATGGAAAAAGTTTTTGCCAAAAAGCTAGGGTTTTTGCCAAATCAAGAGAACCAAGTTCTTAATTTTGGATAAAGTCGAGCTAAGAGGAAGTTTGAAAAGTCATGATTGATGTATCAAATATTTTTTTACCCCACCCTAACCCTCCCCTTATAAAGGGGAGGGAACCGGATTTTCTTGTTTTCCCCAATATATCGGGTGGATTAAGGGGGGTAATAATTCGATTAAAATCACAATATACCACTTTTCAAACAATCTTTAAAAAACTGGTACGATCCTTCCTTTGTATTCTTTTCAGTTGCAAAAGTTGCTCGGTGATTTGTTCGGGTGAACCGATTAGCTGCACATTACCGCCGATCGCACTGCCAACGCCATGACGCATATTTCCCTTCTGATGCCCCCTCCAGGCGTGTGCATCGCTGCTAACGCCAGAACGTCCAGCAATTGACTGATTATCGGCATGGTCGATAATCGCCTGAGCATATTCTTCTGCCTCTTTTTCAGTTTCACGCACGACAATAAGCGGATTCAGGAGAGTGCGGATTTGTCTAAGTAGATGGACAAAAATATTTACAGTCATTGCGAGCGAAGCGAAGCAATCCCAGCCGCAAGCGAATTGCTTCATTCCGCTTCGCTCCATTCGCAATGACATTGTGTAACTAATTCTGTCCGACTACTTACTATTAGCGATTCAACGGTTTCGGTTGGCTGCGAGATCCCCGACTTCTGATAAATATAGGACTTACGCAATAACTCTCTTAGGACTTACGCAAACTTTACGAACTCTTGGCGTTCTTGGCGTCTTGGCGGTTCGATAAATTAAGGTTTTTGGCTATTTTTGCGTAAGTCCTGTCTCTGAAACTCTTATTCCTTTGTGTCCTTTGCGTCCTTTGCGGTTCGTTTTTTCATTATTTTGCGTAAGTTCTGAAATACTCATAAAGTGGTTTTCCGTAGGTTAGAAGTCAGGGATCTGAACAAAATTAGAAGAATCCTCGTTGCGGCAATGGTGTACCGTTGATCTCGTAGTCCCCGATCGCACGAGCCTTAAAATGATTTGGATTGTGTGAGGATAAGGTACGGGCGTTGCGCCAATGACGATCAAAGTTGGAGCTTTTCTTTGTTGTGGAAGCCCCACCCACTTCAAACAGCAAGGTGGCCGAACGTAGTGCTAGGTCATCGACAATCAATTTGGCTTTGGATGCACTCAGAGAAGTTGCCAGTGCCGCAGCCGTCTGTGCCTCTTCACCCTGAGCTTGGGCAGCAGGGAGGCGATCGAGACCATCAGCTGCTGCTAAAACAATTGCTTCGGCAGCAAAGGCATTGGCGGCAATCTGCCCGACAGTCTGCTGTAAAATTGGGTCTTCTGAGGCTTGCTCGGATACAGCATGGTAGAAAGTCCGGGGTCTGTTACGGATGAGGGCTGTAGCATCACGCAGAACGCTGCGAATAATACCAGCGTTGATGGCAGTCAGGAATAATTGTGGGACGATATTGTAGGGCAGGTCGTCTTTGTCTGTGTCTGTCTCAAAAATTACTTCTTCAGCCTCTACACGGACATTCGTGAAGGTAGTCGTTCCCGTACCTGTGAGTCTTTGTCCGAAGCCGTCCCAGTCGTCCACCAGTTCAAGACCCTCGCGGTTAGTAGGAATGAGTATATACGCTGTAGAGCCATCTGGTGCTAACACACGCACAAAAATCCAGTCTGCGTAAAGGCTGCCAGTGCTGTAATATTTCGTTCCATTCAGACGATAACCGTCACCATCGGGTGTTAATTTTGTATTCACGACTTGGCGACCACCTGATCGCTTGGCTTCTAGTTCAGTCGAAGCGAGTCCAATAATCGCGCCATCGACGACAGCTTTGAGCCATCGCTGATTCCTTTGGGTACGCTCAGAACGCAAAATTCGCTCTGTTACAGAGAAATGATTCCGCACAATGTGAGCAACATTTGGATCAGCATCCCCCAGCCGAATCACGACCTCGAATAGTTCGCGTGCGCTGCTACCACCACCACCTTCGGCAACGGGGATTCGCAATGCGCCCAACCTGGAACGCCGGATCAATTCAACCACATTATAAGGAAGGATGCGATCGCGATCGCGCTCACTTGCTCCCAGTGCAATAAAATCAAAAAGCTGCTGGAGTTCCGGCGAGTTTGCTCTTACAGGAGCCGAAAACTGAATTGTCGTATCTGCAAGTTTCTCTGGACTCTTAATCATTAGTTTCTATCTCCGAATATCCTGTGGAAAATCTATGTTGGTGAGTGGTGAGGCAATTGCTATTTCTGGGTGACGCGACTTTGGCACTACAAAGTTGAAGAATGTTTCCAGCCTTGAGGCGATTACATCTGGTAACATATTCAAGCCACCGACTGCACTCGACAAAAACCATTCCTCTGTAAGGGTTTTAGATGTATTTAAGTTTTATAAAGCACTTAAAATCTACCAAATTACCGTAGTTTGATACTCCCAAATTTTACCCAAGTTGTCAATCTGTTTTAACGTCTTTTTGCAGGAAAGACTCAAAGTGAAAGCGGAACAGCGTCTACAGAGTAAGTCCAAGGAAAACGCCAGTCGCCTACGCCTGCCTAATTTGTGAACTTCTTCAAGGACAATTTTTATCCTACTCAAAGGGGTTTAAAATCCCATCTACAACAGGTGTTTGTGTTTGGCTAACAGTCCCCCTTACAAAACGTAACTGTTTAATCATATCTGCAAAAAGATTTAGATAAGATTACAATAGGTGGGCTACGTATAAAGTAGTTAAGTAACCTTTAGTAATTTGACCATTGAACTTGGTATTAATTAATTCAGCGATCGCATGGAAAAAACGAGCTTTTGTAATGCGATCTAAATTTAGATGACCGGAGTAAGTATTTAAGAGGTTGAGATAACTTGCACTGTTGTATGTTGCATCCCATCGATAAGAGCGATAGACTACTTCACCAAACAAACCTATTTGCTGAATCTCGTCTGTTTTACTAGAGACTTCATGCTCACGAGGGAGAGGCTTGTCATCCTTAACTAACTCAGGAGCTAAACGGCGATATAGCTCCTGTACCTCCTCAAAAAAGCCATTACTAGCATCACTATGTACGTGTTCATTCCAAAATAGCGCGATCGCTCCTTCAGATGTGAGGGCAAGAGCCGTTTTTTTGTAAGCAATACTTGGGTCAAGCCAATGAAAAGCAGTTGCCGAAATCACTAAATCAAAAGCATTTTCTTGGGTCACCCAATCCTCAAAAGCGATGTTACGCACTTCTACTTGCGGATAAGCAGCCAGATTTTTTTGGGCAACCGTAGCAAGATTCTCACCCAACTCAATGCAGAGTATACGATAACCCCGGCGGTCAGGCGTTCGAGCTTGTTCTCGCGGGTCAGGAACTGGTCCTTGGTGAAGGCCATGACGTTGTCCATCATGTTCACGGCCAGGACAGCCTCGCGGAG
>NZ_JAIVFR010000161.1 GCF_020829685.1 Nostoc sp. CHAB 5715
TCTACCACTAATATTTTGCACTAATCCTAACAAACGCCACAGGTTAGAAACCTATGGCTGATAGCGAAAGTCCTCTTCAGAGGACTAAATTCTTTCTAGACTTAGGTTTTAGTCCACATTAAGTGGACTTTAGCTATGAGCCTGGAACTTCCAGTTTCAGGCGGATGCGGCTACTAATTAAGAATGCTGCAAGATATCAAAGCAATCTACTATCCTGTGTAACACTACACGAGTGCTAATAATTTTTACTGAATCTAAAAAGAATTTATCATTACCAATGGCTTAGATTGGCTTGTAAACGAGTCTTTAATACTCATTAATCAAGCTCGGAACTCCGTTAATGAGTCTTTGATACTCGTGAACGAGGATATTTTGCCGGTTAATGAGGATATTTTGCTGGTTAATGAGTATATTTTGCCGGTTCACGAGGATATTTTGCTGGTTAATGAGTATATTTTGCCGGTTAATGAGGATATTTTGTCGGTTAACGAGTCTTTGTAATTCGTCGATGAATCTCAAATACTCATGGACGAGTTTTTGAGACTCATTCACGAATACTTGGAACTTGTGAATGAGTATTTAAGCCTTGTGGATGAGTATTTCAGACTCGCGCACGAGTGTTTTTTCTCAAACCTAACCCCCAGCCCCTTCCCTACAAGGGAAGGGGAGCAAGACTTAAAGCCTCTCCCCGCTTCGGGGAGAGGTTTGGAGAGGGGTTTTAAGAATAAGTCGCACATCGCGCTATATCATAGTTTGTATTAAATGGTATTAGCCGTTTTTTACGCGACTTCTCCAGCCCGAAAAATCTGTTCAGCAGTTAAATTGAACTCTAGGAATGCTAGCGACGGAATGCGATCGCTTCCCCTAAATTGTCTAACTTGATACTCACCTTCAATTAATTGGTAAAGCGAGACAGTTGGTTGTTTGGGGTTGCCAATAAATCGCCTACCACCTAAAGCAGCATAGTCTACAATCCAGTATTCAGGTATTCCAACCTCTTCGTATTTACCTGCTTTGGTAAAATAGTCGTCTTGCCAGTTGGTACTTACTGTGAAGCAGAATCTCGAAAAAGTTACTAACAGTACTTAGAAGGTAATAAGTTTTATCTGACTTGTGCAGGTATCAAAATCAGATAATGAACTACTTCTGGCTGTGCAGTTTGAGCTAGGGGTAGTTCATAGTAAATTTGGGTCAATTCCTTGTTGTTGTAATCTGGCTAAAAGTTCTTGAAGCTGCTGCTGAGTTTGTTCTAGCTGTTGTTGCTGTTGTGCGTTTACCTCTTCTGGAGTTTGGTATTTGTTACCATCTTGGTCATACCAAAACAGCCATTCTCGTGTTCTTCCTTGATAAGTACCCTGTTCTCGTCCAATCCCTAAACCAATTTCTCGCATCCAAATTTGATCGCCGAGTTGTAAAATATACTTACCTTCAACTAAGCGATAAACTTCTAAACGTTGACGCTTACGACGTAGCCGCGTTGGTGCATAAATGACATAATATAAAATACCTAATTGAGCATAGTCTATTTTCTTTTGTTCATATTCGCCATTGTAGGTTTGAGAAACCACTTCTAAAGTTAAAATGGGCGTAATCCCTTCTTCTTCCCAGAAAACGTAACTAGAACGTCCGTTTTCTCCAACAAAACGTTCAACACCTAAACTCAAAAACCCATCGGGGACTATAGCAGGTTGTAATGGTGTATAGTAAATCCCCATGTTGATACCGAAAAACCAGTCATCACGGGTTTGCCAAATCGAAGCTAAGATGGCTAACAATAAATTAGGAATTAATATTTGTAGTTCGTTATCCACAGGGGTATCATCAGAATCTGGTAATTCCGCCGATGAAGGTAGGCAGTCTAAGGGATTGTAATTATACATAATACTTGGTGGTTGACAGTTATCAGTTAACAGTCATCAGTAAACGGTTAACCATTTTGATGGAAGCAATGCTTTTCGATATAGTTTAACCGCCTGTGTTTGATTAGTTTCACAGCTTATTTGTCCCAATTGATTTAAGGGTAACTCAGGTTGCACATAATTCACCTTCTCAAACCTTGACGCGAATGAATATTACAGAAACAAAATCATGGCTGAACATCATATAGCAATCCGAATTGAAGCGCGAGAAACTATGGAGATTAAAAGTACCGATTTATAAGCTTTTCATCCTTTTACTCTCTTACAAATAAGTTGTACTCGTATAAGTTAGCACTAAAAAATATACTAATTCTGTGTAATTTATGAAATTTCACGTATGGCTTAACAGGATAAAAAAGCTGGAAAACATTAGAGGATTACTGATTGCAGCATCTGTCATGAATTTTATTACTAAGGATGGATGATTTTCAGTTCAACAAACTCGTATTTAATATTACAAATAGTGAAATACTAAATTTGTAGATAATTAATTTTCCTGTGCTACCAAGGAGTAATAATGGTTTTAAGTCAATATCAACGTGCTGTAGGCGTATTTACTCATCGTCGAGATGCAGAACAGGCACTACATGAGTTGAGAGATTCTGGCTTGGCGATGGAAAAAGTATCTGTAGTTGTACAGAATACAGACCGCAATTATGAGATTGGCGATCATGAAATAGGTGATAAATCCGACGAAGGCGCAACAGTAGGAGGGCTTTCAGGAGGGGCTGTAGGTGGGTTGACTGGTTTATTAGTAGGTCTAGGTACTTTAGCAATCCCTGGAGTTGGGCCAATAATGCTGGCTGGGGCAGCTGCAACCGCTTTGGTTACAACCCTTGTAGGGGCAAGCATAGGTGCAGCTACTGGAACTTTTGCTGGTGCATTAGTTGGCTGGGGAATGTCGGAAGAGCAAGCTACAGCATATAACCAGCGAGTAGAGGTTGGACACTATTTAATAATCGTAGATTGTACATCTTTTGAAATTGCTAAAGTAGAAGCAATTCTCCGGCGTTGGGGTATTGAAGAGTTTGGCATTTACGAGCATCTCAACAGTGAACATGGAACTACAAATTATCTGACCACCACGACTTCTGCTACTGCCATTCCTAATAAAAGTGGGATTTTGACCAAATATGCTATTGGTGACTTTAATAACATAGATAATGTTGAAGCTGCAATTAATGATATATGTGCCGCAGGTTTCCCAGTAAACCAGATTTCTTTAATTTGCAAAGACTTTTCTCAATTTCAAAGGTCAACAGGTGTTAATTTAAGTGAGCGTTTTGACGCTATGAGGCTAGGAATAGCAGATGAGTGGGCACGCTTTTATAACGAGCAAATTGAGCAAGGCAATTACATACTCATCGTTAGTGGCACAGACAATGAGCTTGATTACGTTAGCTCTATTTTGGGTAATTGTGGGGTTCCAGAAATTCAAATTTATGACCCAATGTTAATTCGTTCCTAAAAGCGACTACCGGAAAACTTAACAAAGCGTATTTAAATAAAAAATCTCTCTATGTGATGAAGAATCTAATATTAACGCTGAGTTAATGTTTTTGAATATACACAAACCTAGAGGTTTATGTGATGGCTCGCGATGTATTCGAGTACCAGCACCGTCAGTTAACTCTATTGTTGGACATCTATTTGAACTTGGACAAGACCCATTAGGATTTCTTACCCGTTGTCGTGACTATGATGATATTGTTCCCTTACAGCCCACATTCCACACCCTAACTGTCATACAAGGGTTTTTACGGAGGATTTTTCTCGATTACGAGGGTAAAGTAATACGTTTTATGCGTAAATAATCATATTTTTTACCGACTCTAGCTGAGATTTCAATTCTCAATAAGATACAATAAATATCAGCTTTTGATAGATAAAAAATTATGATGAATACGATCATCTCTGCAATTCACTTATGGGATATTAATTAAAAGTTAAAATAATCTGTGACTATTAAACTTAATTAATAACGTTTATAAATACATTTATAAATACCTAAGTTCGACATAAAAAAAGTCTTTAACCCTAGCAGAAATGAGATTGTATTAGTGGAGGTTAGATGTTAGCGATCGCAAAAGGTTCACTAGGGAA
The DNA here is from genome assembly GCF_020829685.1 of Nostoc sp. CHAB 5715. Lineage (GTDB taxonomy): Bacteria > Cyanobacteriota > Cyanobacteriia > Cyanobacteriales > Nostocaceae > Nostoc. The sequence goes on from NZ_JAIVFR010000161.1 coordinate 4,023, forward strand.
GAAATTTACGGCGTTGCATAAATGCGGGATGAATCAGCTAAATACTGGGATTTCTCTATACTTCAAGTAGTATAGTAGTAATCTCACTGAGTGTTTAAGCATATCTACTTTATCACAGTATAATATTTTACATTATATACTTATAACATGGGAACGAATTTAATAATATTTACCTCTTGACTAATGGCCCCTAACTCCTGACCATTAACTAATGACTCAAGTAGATATTCTCATCCTATCAAATGGGCCAGGTGAGGTAACAACCTGGGTGCGCCCGGTAGTAAGGGCGTTGCGGCAAAAATTCGGCGATGACCGAAATCAAGTGAGGATCAGTGTAGTCCTATCGCCTTGCTCAAATGCTAGTGGTAGAGAAGCTGCGATCGCTCTTTCTTACCCAGAAGTAGATAGAGTACAGAAAGCAGAGCATTTTTGGCAATTTTTGCTTTGGGGTAAAACCTTTGAGAATTGGGATTGGAGAAGTCACGGTGTAGTTGTTTTTCTCGGTGGCGATCAAATTTTCCCTATAATTATAGGTAAAAAGCTGGGATATCGCACAGTAGTTTACGCCGAATGGCAAGCCCGTTGGCATAAGTGGATTGATCGCTTTGGGGTGATGAAACCTGAAGTTGCTGCTGGTGTTCCACAGAAATATGCTCACAAATTCACCGTTGTCGGTGATTTGATGCTAGAAGCACAAGAACAAGTCAGCACTCCCTACTCCCTACTCCCTACTCCCCACTCCCCAATCATTGGTTTACTCCCTGGTTCAAAAGCAGCAAAATTAGCCCAAGGAGTGCCATTATGTTTAGCGATCGCCCAATACATCCATGCAAAAAAACCTCAAACCAAGTTTGTGATTCCTGTAGCCCCAACTTTGGATTTACAAACTTTAGCTAGTTTTGCCGATCCCCAAAAGAACCCTATTGCTGAAATCTTTGGCTTTGGCGGCGCTTCCTTAATTGTCCCAAAGGACGCTAGCAGCAAGGCATTGCTCAAAACAACAACGGGCTTAACTGTGGAACTGTGGCAAGAAAACCCTGCATATCACTTATTATCCCAGTGCTGCATCTGCTTGACTACAGTGGGGGCAAACACTGCCGAACTCGGTGCTTTAGGAGTGCCAATGCTTGTTTTGTTGCCAACACAGCAACTTGATGCCATGCGTGCTTGGGATGGTTTACCTGGGTTGTTGGCAAATCTGCCAGGAGTAGGTACGCCCTTTGCTAAGGTGATTAATTGGTTATTCCTAAGATTTGTTAGACGCAAAGGTTTATTAGCATGGCCAAATATCTGGGCACAGGAAGAGATAGTGCCAGAACTTATGGGTAAACTTCAACCGCAAGAAGTTGGGGAAATGGTTTTAGACTTTTTGGCACATCCAGAAAAATTGGACGATATCCGCGCTAAACTCCGTAAGATTCGTGGCGAAAGCGGTGCGGCCCAAAAGATAGCAACTTTAGTAAGGGAAGAGATTGATAAATTTTGAATATGAAAATTAAAGTAAAATAAAATTGGTTTGTAGTGAGCAATTCATTGCTCAATTCAAGCATTTTAAAGACTAATTATGAATGTACCATCTAGCATTATTCAACTCATTGCTCATTTTCACTCCTCAATAGATTTATATCGGGCTGATAGTTTAAATGAAACACAAACTAGAATTGAATTTATAGATCCATTTTTTGCAGCGTTAGGATGGGATATTAGAAATGAACAACAAGCTTTTGATATTTATAAAGATGTTGTTCACGAAGATAGTTTAAAAATTAGTGATACCAAAAAAGCCAAAGCCCCTGATTATAGTTTTCGTGTTGGTGGAGTTAGAAAGTTTTTTGTCGAAGCTAAAAAACCTGCGGTGAATGTAGGATCAAATATTAGTGCTGCTTTTCAACTTAGGCGTTATGGATGGTCAGCAAAATTACCCTTGAGCATTTTAACTGATTTTGAAGAATTTGCTATTTATGATTGTCGAATCATGCCAAATAAAAATGATTCAGCATTGACAGCTAGAATTATATATTTTATATATACAGAATATATAGATAAATGGGACGAAATCTATAATCTTTTATCTAAAGAAGCGGTATTAAATGGTTCTTTAGATAAATTTGCCGGAACCACAGTTAAATCAGGGATTACTGTTGATAAAGCTTTTTTACAGGAAATTGAAAATTGGCGAGAAAATTTAGCTGCTAATATTGCTTGGCGCAACCTGCAAATTCAACAACGGGAGTTAAATTTCGCAGTGCAAATGACAATTAACAGAATTGTCTTTTTACGTATCTGCGAAGATAGGGGAATTGAAATCTATGAACAGTTATTTAATTTATTAAGATTAGAAAATATTTATGGAGAATTAGGGCGTTTATTTAGAAATGCAGATTATCGTTATAATTCTGGATTATTTCATTTTCAAACTGAGAAAGAACGCGATGAACCAGATGATTTTACCCTTAACCTCAAAATTGATGATACCACTTTAAAACCAATTATTAGAAAACTTTATCCTCCTGAAAGTCCTTATGAATTTTCAGTTATTCCGGTGGAAATTCTAGGTCAGGTTTATGAGCAGTTTTTGGGTAAAGTAATTACTTTATCAGCAAGTCGTCAAACATCTGTGGAAGCTAAACCAGAAGTGAAAAAAGCAGGAGGTGTCTATTACACTCCTAGTTATATTGTTGAATATATTGTTAAACAAACTATTGGTAAAATTTTAGAGAGTAAAAAACCAGAAAATATCAAAGAAATAACAATTCTTGATCCGGCTTGTGGTTCAGGTTCTTTTTTAATTGTCGCTTATCAATTTTTACTAGATTGGTATTTACAGCAGTATCTTCAAAATTTTAAGAAATATAAAAAGAAAGTATATCAAACTACGGGTGGTAACTTCCGTTTAACCTCAACTGAAAGAAAGCACATTTTATTAACTCATATCTATGGGGTGGATATTGATCAGCAAGCGGTAGAAACTTCTAAGTTATCTTTATTATTAAAGGTTTTAGAGGGTGAGTCAGGGGAAACAATCACGAAACAGTTAACATTATTTAAGGAGAGAGCTTTACCGGATTTAGATAATAATATTCAGTGTGGTAATTCTTTGATAGATGGAGAATTTTATCAAAATAATCAACTTAGTTTTTTAGATGAAGATACAGCTTATCGAGTTAATATATTTGACTGGAAATCAGCTTTTTCAGTAATCATGAAACGAGGTGGATTTGATGTAGTTATTGGTAATCCTCCTTATATTAGAATTCAAGCTTTAAAAGAATGGGCTTCTCTAGAAGTTGAGTTTTATAAAGAACAATATGTTTCTGCTAGTCAGGGAAATTATGATATTTATGTTGTTTTTGTAGAAAAGGGTTTGAATTTATTAAAGAAAAATGGCCATTTAGGTTTTATTTTAACCCATAAGTTTTTTAATGCTCAATATGGAGAATCTTTAAGAAAGTTAATTTCTGAAGGTAAATTTCTTAAAAAGATTGTTCATTTTGGAGATCAACAAGTTTTTCCTAATGTTTCAACTTATACTTGTCTATGCTTTTTGTCTAAAACAAAACAGTCAGAGGTAAATTTTCTTCAAGTAAAGGATTTAGTAGAATGGATTATTGATGGTAATGCAGAAGAAATACTGGTAATTGATAAATCTATTACAAGTGAAAGTTGGGATTTTGGTAAAAGTAAAAATTCTGTTTTATTCAATAAATTTAATAACGATAAATTTATCAGTTTAAGTCAGCTAATAACTAATATTTCTCAAGGTATTAGAACAAGTGCTAATAAAATATATGTTGTAGATTTTATCTCTCAAGAACACAATTTTCTACAGGTATATTCTAAAGCTTTAAATAAAATAGTTACAATTGAATCTGATTTAACTTCTCTCTTTTTACAGGGTAAGGAAATAAAGCCGTATCAACTTTTATATTCCAGTAAGTTATTAATTATTCCTTATGAACTAACAAACGGAAATGTTCATCTTATAAATGAAGATAAATTGCGTAATAATTATCCCCTAACTTTTGATTATCTAATGCAAAATAAACAATTTTTAGAAAGTAGAGAAAAAGGAAAAATGCTTGGTTTAGATTGGTATGCTTATATTTATCCTAAAAATATAGAATTGATGAAAAAATCAAAAATGTTAGTCCCTGATATTGCAAATAGAGCTTCTTTTGCTTGGGATGAAAAAGGAGATTATGCGTTTACCAGTGGTTATGGAATTATACTTAAGAATAATGTTCAAGAATCAATTAAATATATTTTAGGATTACTCAATAGTAAAGTTTTAGATTTTTATCTGAAGAATATTAGTACCACAATGCGAGGAGGCTTTTTTCGTTATTTCACTCAGTATGTTGAACAATTACCAATTCGATTGATTAATTTTTCCAATTATCAAGAAAAAAACATTCATAATCAAATAATTCAGCTTGTTGAACAAATGCTTTACCTCCATCAACAACTAAATCAAGCACAAACACCCCCGGCTAAAAAAAGAATTCAACAACAGATTAATGCCACAGATAGACAAATAAATCAATTAGTGTATGAACTCTATGGATTAACTGATGAGGAAATAGCTATTGTTGAAGGTGCATGAATTCAATCCGAAGATTCTCCATTCCTGCGCCCAAGTTCATAAATGCCAGCGCCCATACAAGCTAATATACCTGTACTAATTCCCCAACTCTGGCCTAAACTAATTTCCAGAACCCAGTTACATAAAGCACCAACTACCAAAAAAGGCACAATGCTAAATAATGAAGCGTAGAAAGAGTTTTGGGATTCTCTGGCTTTACGAGTCTTTTCAAATTCTGATTGGCTGGTATAAAGCGATCGCTCGGCAAAGTTAAACCAGCGATTGAGTTGCTCGATTACCCATTCATTGACTTTTGATAAACCTAGATACAGCGCCAATGACCACAAACTCGCTCCGGCGATCGCGATCGTGTCTAACTCAAAGCGGAAAGGTAAAATTTCAGTCAGCATTGCTTATGGGAGTCCTGCAAAGGGTTGACTTTAGCTTTCAGTAGATGCTAAATAAACCTCCTGTGCAATTTTAAGCATAAAGGTTAACAAGATTTCAACTAATTTTGGTACTACGAATGCTGTAAAGTTCTTTCCCCACCTCTTGTCTAAATTATGTCATTGTGTCAGTTTAAACTTGTACCTGATCGAAGTAGCTAAAATGCAAAGCTGTGAGTGAATTGGGAGCAAATGCAAAAGACAATGTACTATCCAGCTAGCAAAACCCAGTCTTTACATGGCTTTACAGAGATTGCAACTTAAGTATAATTCTAATCTAGAAATTTATACATTTAGGTTAAAAAGTATAAATTAAGTAAATTTACTCACCAATTATTTGTAAAACTTTTGGCGCAATAAATATCTTTCCGTAAGAGCCTTCACTAGCCTGCACTAAGATACCTACATTCACAAGCTTTTCAACATTCTGTTGTGCAGATCGATAGCTAACATCCATAATTGCCTGGGCTTGGGGAATAGTGAGAATAGGAGACTCAAACAAGCTGTCTGCAAGACGCAACAATAGGGCTGTGGCACGGATTTGAGTTAAGTCTTGTCTCCATTGCAACTGCAAATCTTGTAACCGTTTTGACCGAACCAAGGCATCTTTAGATTGTTCTGTTACCCCTTGTAGAAAAAATATTAACCAGTCCCGCCAAGCCGCACAATGACTGATACTGAGCACCGGCCCCATACAACACGACTCACCGAAAGCTACCATGCACACCAAATTCCTCCCCAACCCCAGCCATTCCGGTTTTGGCGTTCTGTCGTCGCTCGGCCTTGCCCTGTTTCGCTTCC
>NZ_JAIVFR010000162.1 GCF_020829685.1 Nostoc sp. CHAB 5715
CATCTAAAGGAGTGTTCTTAGTGATGCTATTGAAAGCATTGGAACCACCATCGATCGCAGGACTTCCTGGTTTGAGCCTAAAGTCACCATTCGCTGCATTAACAAACAACGGGTCTTTGTTTAAAACATTTCCTGATCCTGCACCTTTAAAATCTCCGTTGTAAGCAAGGTTATTGTCAAATGAAACATTACTAGAATTAACAATAGAACTGGCAGACTCTCCATCGTTTGCATACATAATATTGTTAGAGGCCTGAACATTTTTAGCACTGTTAATGAAAATTTCTCCGGTTGAGAGGTTTTGTGAGTTTTGGTAAGTTGTATTATTCACAATGTCTATAGGGTTTTCTCCTTTGAAAATCTGAATACCTGCGCCACCATTGTTGTAGATTAGGTTGTTGGCAATTAAGGCTTTGCCTGCATAAAATTCCGTGCCAATGTAGCTTCTATCAAGCATCACCCCATGACCTTCCTGTATTTTTCCTGTTAGAGCAGTGGGTACTAACTGCTTGTTATCAAAGGAAGTATTGCCACGAATAATTACTTTGTAATCTGTGAGATTATCATCAGAATTCCAGAGGTTCAGCATTGTAATCCCTTGGACTCCAAAGGGAGAATACCAACCATTCCCAGAAACGACATTATTTTCTACTGTAATGTAGTCTGCTTCTATTGCTGTAATCCCGCCTCCTGAAAAGTTAGAAACCTTGTTATTGCTAATTGTGATGTGATGTGAATGCTGATTTTCGTTGTCATTGATATATGTAACGTTAATACCATTTCCAGATGTTGCTGGATTCCTCAAATTATTTTTTTCCTGGAGCGCATATTCTAATGTAATTTCATCTCGTGCTCCCAGCAGCGTCAGCCCTTCAATTACTACATAAGAAGAGCCTGTAATTGAGATAGCATTCCAATTGTTAATGCGAGCTTCTAAAACTGGTGTGTGTCCAGGATAAGCAGTAAATGTGATCGGCGCATTAGCGGTACCATGCTTATCTGAAATACTCAGGATATTAGGGTAAATGTTTGTGTAAGTACCATTCATGACGTAGACGGTATCACCTGCGGCTACCAAGTCCGCAGCTTTTTGGAGGGTGCGAAATGCGGCTCCTTCGTTCAAGCCATCATTTTTATCATTGCCTGTTACAGAAACGTAGTATGTTTTGCCAGCCATGAGATTAACTCCGAATTTTACAAGGGTAATTGGTAGTACGTTCTCAGCAATAAACTATGTTGCTAAGTAGTTATTTGAATGGGTGATTTATCTAGACTTTTCAAGACAGTCGCAGTTGTGCGATCGCAACTTGAAATCGCGTCGTTTGTAGAAAAACTGTTGGAAAACTGAAAATTTTTATCCTATTAACCGTTGATGGTTAAAGTAGGGATGTCGATACCGTCAATCGTTAGTGTTTTATTGAGGGTGATCGGACAATTTGCACGCAGACAAGGCAGCGCAAAGCCGATGGCGTTTCCTGTCATCTCTGCGTTTTTTGAGTGGTTAAAGTTGAATTGGTTGAAACTTTAGTAGGTTTACCCTTTAACTTAAGGGAACTAATGTAACAACTTAGTCAAACCTGTTGTACGCGGTGTAACTGAGCCTTGTGAACTCATGTATTAAAACTAACCTTTAGATGCGAGAGAGAAATCAGTGAATATTCTGAATATAGTTATTTTTTTTACAACAAAGGCAAAAAATTTATGGAGATGTCGTGGTGGAGTCCTGTTAATTTCCAAAGTGATATGGGACTGAAGAGCGCTTTGTGCGAGGATTTGATGAAATTTCTCTAAAAATTTTTAAAGAAGCGATGCCTTCTTTACCAAACGCCCCGCTACCGCTAATAGCACTTTCAAGTCAGGTTGTCGTAAATCTTTGTGGTTGCGATCGCAAAGGAGGCTGGAAGGAAGAGGGTTTTAGCCTAGTTCATCAATCTTTGAGATATTTTGGTTTGATGGTGCTAACTTACTTAATCTTCATAATATGAACACTGAAATAAACTCCAGAATACCCGTTGCTTTAACCATTGCTGGTTCAGATAGCGGTGGTGGTGCAGGAATTCAAGCTGATTTACGTACCTTTGCTTTTCACTGTGTCCACGGTACTAGCGCTATAACTTGCATCACGGCGCAAAATACTTTAGGAGTGAAAAGGGTTGATGCCATGCCAACAGAGGCTGTTGTGGGGCAAATTCAGGCAGTAGTTGAGGATATTGGCGTACAAGCTGCCAAAACGGGAATGTTGCTTAATCAGGAAATTATCTTTGCTGTTGCCCAGCAGGTGGAAGCTTTACAAATCGATAATTTAGTAGTTGATCCGGTAATGGTGTCACGTACAGGGGCACAATTGATTGATGATGATGCTGTGAAGACTCTATGCCATGCCCTGATTCCCAAGGCGGTTGTAATCACGCCGAATCGCTACGAAGCCCAGATTTTAAGCGGTTTACAAATTAATTCCTTGGAGGATATGCAAGCCGCTGCTGAAATTATTCACAAGACTTTACGGACGAAGGCTGTTTTAGTCAAGGGCGGAGGTATGCAGGGAGATTTGCGTGGTGTTGATATCTGGTTTGATGGGGACAAGTTGGAAGTTTTGACTTGCCAGCAAGTAGAGACAAAAAATACTCACGGTACTGGTTGTACACTATCGGCTGCGATCGCTGCTAATCTGTCCAAGGGACAAGACTTGTGGCAGGCAGTGCAAGACGCAAAGAAGTATGTGACTACTGCACTCACTTACGCCCTAAATATTGGCGAAGGGCAAGGCCCTGTAGGACATTTCTTCCCATTGTTATGAAATTAACCTTATAAAGGGGAGTGGGGAGTGGGGAGTGGGGAGTGGGGAGTGGGGAGATGAGGAAGCAGGGGAAGCAAGGGGAGAAGAATTAATAACCAATGCCCAATGCCCCATGCCCAATGCCCAATTCCCAATAATAAATCTTTGCTCTTTCGGCATTTTTCTATTATTCTTGGGCATAGTTTCAGGGCTGACTATCTTTGTTAGCATCTCTGTACGACCTACTTACCTTAATTTTTAATACCAAGCCCTCGATGCGAACAACCATAGGTTCAGTTCACAGGAATTCGCCAACACAGACTACTCAAGCCTACCCTCCCTCTGTGCCACTATCTGTATACAGGGAATTGTCAACAGAGTTGCAAGCAACACAGGCGAAGCTACATGCACTTACCACCAAAAATCAGCAATTAGCACAAGAAAATCAACTACTACGCCAAGAAATTACCAAAGTTGTTGAGTCTTTTTCTCATTTGCAAAAGTTTGTGGATTCCCATACTACGCCTAGTTATCACCAAGTTCCCCAAGCTTCTAGTGACGTTAAAAATGCCGCTAAAGTGCCAGTAACACAAGCGCGTCCACCTCAGCAGGTTTCTCGTTCGCATCCACCCGTTATTCCCAAAACGCCACCCGAAAAAAGCTGCCGCCAAGACTTTTCTATACCTGTAATAGAAATGAATTTCCCGATATCAGAACCAGTTTATATAGAAGAGCAACAAATAAGTTATTATTCCACTACTGAGCCAGATGCCAAGGGACTCAATGGCTGGTGGTTAATTATCACCATATTATTAATTATGCTTACTGCCTTTAGTGCTGGATATTTCGTTGTGCGTCCCTTGTTTGAACATCAAAAACGTTAGTTGACACTCCCACAGTCAGCAGCACCAAGCTTCGAGCTATCGAGCAATTTCTCTGCAATCATTCTCTAAAATATCTGGGCATATCTGCTAAATGGCGGAATTTATTTATTTTTAGGTTATAAAAGCTACATAAAATGCTAAATTGACAGCAACTTCTTTATGTTAGAACCTCAAAGATTATTCAATTAATAAATCCTTGCCGCTTTTCATGTCCCAAACCCTCAGGCAGAGCATCTACATTTTAAAAAAGTGGTAATTATTACATATATTTTAGGAAAAGCACTGCTAGTTACAGCTTCAGACAAAGGATCTGGTTAGATATATAAACGAAGCTAGTAGAAGTCAGGAGTCAAAAAGATGAAAAAAGTAGAAGCTATTATCCGCCCATTTAAGCTAGATGAGGTAAAAATTGCCTTGGTTAATGCTGGTATTGTCGGCATGACCGTTTCTGAAGTCCGGGGGTTCGGACGGCAGAAAGGCCAAACTGAACGGTATCGCGGTTCTGAGTACACCGTTGAGTTTCTACAAAAACTCAAAGTGGAAATCGTCGTTGATGACAATCAAGTTGATATGGTGGTGGACAAAATTATTGCTGCTGCCCGCACTGGTGAAATCGGCGATGGTAAAATTTTCATCTCGTCTGTTGAGCAAGTGATTCGGATTCGCACCGGCGAAAAGAACACAGAAGCAGTTTAAAAAAGTTATGAGTTAAGAGTTATGAGTTAAGAGTTAGGACTAAATGAGTGAAGATTTAGTAAAATTCATAAATCCAAACTTCAAACTCCCAATTCCTAACTCCTAACTCTTGTACAGACAGACGCGATTAATCGCGTCTCTACTCCCAACTCCTAACTCCAAACTCCCAATTCCTAACTCTCTCTAGCTGCGGAAGTAAAGCTGTAAAAGCCTTGCCTCGATGGCTAATTGACCTTTTCAACTCCGGTGTCATCTCAGCAAAAGTCAATTGCAATTCTTGCACATAAAAAATTGGGTCGTAGCCGAAACCACCATCACCACGCGATGCATGGAGAATTTCGCCGCGACAAATACCTTCAGATTCTAATACGATCGCACCATCAGGACGAGCGATCGCTACTGCACAAACAAATTGAGCTTGTCGATTGACTTCGTTATCTAATTCTCTCAATACCCTAGCAATGCGTTCTGAGTCGGTTTTAGCGTAACGTGCAGAATAAACCCCTGGTGCGCCATTTAGGGCATCTACTTGCAAACCCGAATCATCAGCAATTGCCCAATTTCCTGTGGCTTTAGCAATTTGTGACGCTTTCAGACAAGCGTTGGCAGCAAAGGTTTCGCCCGTTTCTTCAATTTCCAATTCTTCAGGTTTGAGTGTTAATTCCCAACCAGAATTTTCCAGATAAGCTTGCATTTCTCGCAACTTACCTGGATTTCCTGTAGCTACTACTAGTAATTTGGTCATTAGTCATTGGTCATTGGTCATTGGTCATTGGTCATTAGTCATTTACCAAGGACAAACAGAGAAGTCTGAGGGCCGATTTCTACATTGGCGCAGAGAATACCACAGGCATCAAAACTTCAAAGACAAAGGACAAAGGACAAATGACTAATGACTAATTAATTTTACTCTGCCCAGTGTTTCGCCCAAGCAAGAGTTTGATGCACTTGCTCAATTGTCGGGGCTTCGCAGTACAGCCGTAAAACTGGTTCAGTACCGCTAAACCGAATCATTAACCAGCTTTTATTAGCAAGACGATACTTGTAGCCGTCAATTGTTTGGCAATCAATCACTGCTAACCCGGCAATTTCTGTTAAGGGTTGAGTTTGCAGTTGTTGCAAAAGACGCGATCGCACTTCCATACTTGCTAAGGGTAAATCAATGCGATCGTAAGCTGAAATAAACCCTGTTTGTTTCTGCAAGTAGCGATAATACTCACCTAAATCCAAACCAGATTCTACAATCGCCTCTAGGACGTATAATGCTGACAGCAGTGCATCGCGTTCGGGAATATGACTACCATAACCAATTCCTCCCGACTCTTCGCCGCCCAACAACACTTTTGCTGCTAACATTCTATCAGCGATGTATTTGTAACCAACTGCTGTTTCAAATACTGACAGGTTATGTAGTGCTGCTACTAGGGGCATTAAGTCGGAACCACTAACAGTTTTGACTATTTCACCACTAAAGCCGCGCCGTAGGGTTAAGTGGTCGATTAATATGGGGATTAAGACTTGAGAACTTAGGAAGTTAGCTTCTCCATCTACAGCTGCAATGCGATCGCAGTCTCCATCAAATACCAACCCCACCGTTAAACTTGATTTATCGGTTTCTCGGTGAGTTTTGATGACTTCAAATAACTTTGAAAGGTATTTAGGCAAGGGTTCCGGCGCACCTCCACCAAATAGGGGATCGCGTTCTGAGTTGATTTCTTTGACTTGATTGCCTAGTAGTCTGGCCAATCCGCCTGCCGCCGCACCATGCATAACATCGGCAAATAAGGTCAATTTGCCAGATGCGATCGCTTCTCGAATTTTGGCAATATCAACTTTACCTTCTAATTCTTGGGTATAACTGGGCCAAGGATCAAATTTCTCTTGCTTCCCTGGAGTACCACTAGCAGCTACTCCAACCGACAACTGCCCTTCGATCTCTTTTGTAACTTCTGGCGGCACTGACCCACCAAAACAACCCTTGACTTTTAACCCCAAATATGTACCTGGATTATGGCTGGCTGTAATTACCAGCGCCCCTAAAGCATTGAGTTGTTTTGCTGCCCAACTATAAGCTGGGGTTGGGGCATAGGTTTCGCTCAGTAGCACATCAAATCCAACAGAGGTGACAGTATCAGCAACAGCACGAGCAAAGTCTTCGGCCATGAATCGGCGATCGTAACCGACAATTATTGTCCGGCTACCCACCGTAGAAAAATATGTATCATATAATACTTTTGCGGCAACTGGCGCGACCAGGGCTAGGCGTTCAAAGGTGAACTCGTCACCAATAACGCCCCGCCAGCCGTCTGTACCAAACTTGATTGAGTTAGCTACAACTGGCATCTAAGTATCCTAACTGTCTACTTGAGGATTCTAGCATTTATACAGTGTACAAAGTAAAAAAAGAATCTAGTAAGCTATATTTAACGAAGAGGCAGGGGGAAGGGGGCAGGGAGCAGGGGGAAATGACCCCTTTCTGCTGCCGTGAAATGAAGGGGGGAACATGTTCTTACGTCCCCCACTTCTAATAAGTGGTTCAAGTGAGGTTGGGGTCGAATCCCCTTTCTGTTCTATCCCCCTTGCTCCCCTGCCTCTGCTTCAATCTTTCTTTGACTACTTCGCTATGCACGACCAGCTTTTCCGGTAAAATCAAATTCTGAGGACTGTGGATTTGGGAGAAATTTGGGGTGCCTACACTTGGCGTTAACATTGACCACATCGCCACCATCCGGCAAGCACGGCGGACAGTGGAACCAGACCCCGTGGCGGCGGCGGTGCTGGCAGAATTAGGGGGTGCAGATGGGATTACGGTGCATCTGCGGGAAGATCGGCGGCATATCCAAGACAGGGATGTGCGTATATTGCGAGAAACAGTGCGATCGCATCTTAATTTAGAAATGGCCGCTACAGATGAAATGCTAGCGATCGCTCTTGATATCAAACCAGATTATGTAACCTTAGTCCCCGAAAAGCGCGAAGAAGTCACAACAGAAGGCGGATTAGATATTATCGGGCAAATTGCTAGAATAGGTGAGATAGTCGATAAATTGCAAAGCGCTAACATTCCAGTTAGTTTATTTATCGATGCCGACCCAGCACAAATCGAAGCATCTGTCAAGGTGCAGGCGCGATTTATTGAATTGCACACCGGACAATATGCTGAGGCTAAAGATGAAACAAATCGCCAGCGAGAATTAGCCATATTAGCTAAAGGGTGTGAACAAGCGATTCAAGCTGGATTGCGAGTCAACGCTGGTCATGGACTCACCTATTGGAACGTCTATCCAGTAGCTGCGCTTCCAGGTATGGAAGAACTGAACATCGGTCATACCATCATCAGTCGGGCAGCATTAGTAGGTATGGAAAGGGCAGTCCGCGAGATGAAACAAGCTATAAGAGGGAATGGGGAATAGGGAATGGGGAATGGGGAATAGGGAATGGGGAATGGGGCATTGGGCATTGGGCATTGGGCATTGGGCATTGATTGATTATTAAATATTCTCCTTTGCTCCCCCTGCTCCCTCATCTCCCCCTACCCCCTCATCTCCCCCTGCCCCCTCATCTCCCCACCCCCCTATCTGAAAAGAGGGTTGTCTACTGCGAAATCTAGAAATTGAGAGCAAACCTTCACCAAAGACTTCTATGAGCGCAACACAGTCTAACAACCTGCCGCTTTGGGTACAGGATCGGGATAAGGTGATAGCAGAAAGCACTGATGTCGAGTGGCGCTATCAGACACCGCCTGATTATTCCCGTTCCAAAGAGAATCTCGCTCAAGAAAGTACCTATAGTCACCTTGAAGGTACACTGGAAGCGATCGTGCAAAACTTGGTGCGAACCTTCGAGATGGAGGTATCCTTTAAAGCTAACCCACAAGAGTGGTTATCTATTGTCAATGACAAGTTTCGTGTAAGTACCAATGGCAAAGTCGAGTACACAGCAGCAGATGTATCAGCCCAAGGTACTTACAATTTATTTATGGCTGATTCAGAACACTACAAGGCTTCAGAAGAAAGCTTTGAATCATCCGCAAAACTCTTCCACACAACATTTCCCCAAGGATTTCCTTGGGAAGTGCTGGAAGTTTTCTCAGGGCCACCAAATGTCACATTCAAATGGCGGCATTGGGGACATTTTAAAGGAGAATACAAAGGCTATGCACCTACTGGAGAGACAGTAGAAATTATCGGCATGAGCATTGCAAAAGTTACCGATGACTTGAAGGTTATTTCCTTGGAACACTATTTCGACAATAATTTGTTCTTGGAAAAGCTAACATCTGGTGGCAAACAGATAAATGCCCAAAAGCAGGGAAGTGCTTGTCCGTTCAGTTCTTGGTTCAGGAAATTGCACAAGAGTTAGTTTTTAGGGGTACAGAGTGCAGCACTGTACCCTTAAATTATTCACATAACAACCAAAGGATGAAAATGCAAACATATTATTACGTTTTGGCCAGTCAAAGGTTTCTTCTTGAAGAAGAACCAATACACGAAGTTCTCAAAGAACGCACCCGTCACTACCACGAACAAGAAAAACAAATAGATTTTTGGTTGGTTCAGCAACCAGCTTTCTTGGAAACACCGCAGTTTAAAGAGCAAAAGGCGAAGTGTCCCCAACCAGCAGTAGCAATTATTTCTACCAATCCGCAATTTATTACTTGGTTAAAACTGCGTTTAGAGTACGTCATCACTGGTGAATTCCAGGCTCCTTCTGAGACAATACCAGATGCCTTGGTATCGCTTGCTACCGTATCTTAGGAATGGGGCATTGGGCATTGGGCATTGGGCATCCCTTCGGCTTACCTCGGCAACGCTTGGCACAAGTCGCTCAGGGCAAGTGGGCATTGGTTATTAATTATTCTCCTCTGCTCCCCCTGCTCCCTATTCCCCACTCCCCACTCCCCACTCCCTAATTTTATTCTTGAGTAAAAAAATATATTTTTTGACACTCCTTTCATCCCATACTGAAGTAACTGGGTTTTCAGCTTTTTTCTTATAAAATTTTTTAAGACACCTTGATTTACATAATCTAACTTTTGTGCATAGATTCCAGATTTTACCAAGTGTTTTAGGATTAGCGATGTCTACGATGAGCTTCGCTTACGCTGGGTTGATTGGTGGCATGAGTTCTGTATTTGCCCAACAAGCCATTCCCCTTTGTCAACCACCAACTGCGGGTGAGTATCTTTTATTAGTAGTCAGTCCCACAGCAGATAATCAAAAGCAGTTGCGTAGTGCCTTACCGCCGGAACTGAAAACAATTACCTGTAAATATCTCAACGAAACTGTGACGCGGATAGGGGGCTTTAATAAAATTGATGATGCCAATCGATGGGCAAGGTATGTCAGCAATATTGTTGGCTTGTCTGACATCATCACAAATCGACCAACAAAGCCAGATGTGCAGCCACAGCAACAGGCACAGTTACAGCAAACTCAAAAGACAGTTTATAATCCTCAAGCATTAGGAGAGGGTTATGCAGTGCTAGTAG
>NZ_JAIVFR010000163.1 GCF_020829685.1 Nostoc sp. CHAB 5715
TCCGATCTAATGCAACAATTGGCTCAACAACAGGGCTATGAAAAAACAGAATATCTCCAGCGAAGTCAATTTCCACCCCTACCATCTGGTGAAGTGCTCAAAGCCGCTCAGTCATTTTGGAAACAGCGTAAAGATGGTGGACATACCGTTTACATGGAACTGATTGTGGATACCAGCGGTTCAATGGAGCAAAACAACCGTCTGCAAGCAGTTCAGAAAGCGTTACGATTTGCCAGCCAACAAATTAACCGAGGTAATCAGATTGGGTTAGTGACCTTTAGCGATCGCCCCACTCGCCGGATCACCCTCGCTCCCTTCAACGAATTAGAACAAAAGCGATTATTTGCAGCCATTGACCAACTTCGACCTGATGGTGAAACTGCTCTCTATGATGGACTCGCCGTTGGTTTGGCAGACCTGATGGAAAAACAAAAAACTGATCCCAAGGGTCGATTTTATCTACTACTGCTCACCGATGGAGAACGAACCAACGGACTTGATTTTGGACAAATTAAGGATGTGATTAAGCACAGCCGTGTGAGAGTATATCCCATTGCCTACGGTAAAGTGAATCAGCAGGAATTAGAAGCGATCGCTGCGATTCGAGAAGGCAGTGTTTACCAAGGCACACCCGAAAAAGTACAAGTTCTGCTCAAAGACTTGTTTCAGACTAATCTCTGATCCAGTAATTTTAGAAAAATCACAACAATGAACCTCAACACGCAACTCCTCAAAACTTTAGGACTCAGTTGGTTAGTGTTTTTAATCACCGGAGTGCTGATCAGTTGGTTCTTTGCAATTCCGGCAATCACAATACTGATCGATCGCAGCTATTGTCCAGCGACAGAGTGGCAGCAGGTTGTTCAGACTTACACTCAACTTTATCAGCAGCACCAGCAACGTCGTTTGCAATTACAATCTGTCGTCTTGTTCAGCAGTCTAGGAGAGGAGCAGTTGTCAACTCCACCTGAGCCTAAAGTATTACAACAGTTATCGACTTACGGACGCCCGCAGCGACAACGGCAGTTGCAACTACGAAAAGACTATCCTCAAGCACAACTGTTGCAATGTGTTCAATAATGGGGAGGGGTAAAGCGCATTGCTAAACCCGTACAGTGAGTGGGGAGTGGGGGACAAGGGAGACAAGGGAGACAAGGGGATAAAGAAAGTGTTTTCCCCATGCCCAATGCTCAATGCCCCATGCCCCATGCCCAATGCCCCATGCCCCATTCCCCTGCTAGGCTAGAAATAGCCGATACAGAAAAGAGGGAATCGAGAACATGCCGCATACGATTGTTACAGAAGTCTGTGAAGGCGTCGCTGACTGCGTAGATGCCTGTCCAGTAGCTTGTATTCATGATGGCCCAGGCAAAAATGCTAAGGGAACTGATTGGTACTGGATTGACTTTGCCACTTGCATCGACTGTGGTATATGTCTCCAAGTTTGCCCAGTAGAAGGGGCAATTCTTGCAGAAGAACGACCGGAGTTGCAAAAAACTCCCTAGTAATATTACAGTCAAAACCTTTCGTTAGACTGTCGTCGGGTATGGAAAAACTTTCTCCTCCATCTCCATACCCTTATTTATTCATCAGAGCATAGATATTTATACAATATAATCATACTTTTTTTATGTAAATTCACTGCATTGGCACATATTTTTCTACACTCGAATATATAAAATTGTGATGAAATTCCTGTAAAGATTATAACATTCTTTAGTTATTTACCTCAAATAACTGTATATCTGAATCATAATTCAGAGGTATGCAAAACTCATGAAAAAAGTAAGTTTTTCAGTCACTTTTAAATTTTTAACATTTGGTTTGGCTACCGCAGTAATGGGTCTGATGTCTAGTCAAAGTGCTACAGCTGCAACATTTGATCTAACCTTCACAAAGCTATCCGGCTTGACTGGTGGGACTCCAGCAGGTACCGCCGTTTACCGTGCAGATTTATCTAGCATTGGTTTTGACATCAATTCTATCTCGATTGCTGACAGCAATAGTGGCTTGGGTGGTTCTAGCGGCAAATTTAGCGGCTTTGATTTAGATGGAATCAAGCTCAGTAACACCTTGATTAGTAGTGCCGCAGACGTTAATAGCTTATCAGGGTTGAGCGTGTTCAATTTTAGTCCAGCCGGAACTATTTTCACTCCAGGAACTCAGCGTACTCCCGCCGATCCAGCTTTATTTGGTACTACTGGTGGTAGTATCGACAACTCAGTTGCCACGCTACAAAATTTTGATGGCAATTCCACGACTGATTCCTCTGCTTTTGGATTCGTCAGCCTTGGTGATGGGGGTAAAGCTGGATTTAATCTTACAAGTTCCGTTTTTACAACAAGTCCAATATACCTTTACATTGGGGAAGTAGGTGACAACGGTGAGGTAGCAAACGGTCAAATTAGTGTTTCAGACAAACCGATTTCGGTTCCAGAACCTTCTAGTTCAATTGCCAGTTTTGCTGCTTTATCTTTAATGGGAATCTACTTTACAGTACGAGGTAACAAAAAAACAGAGGCTGCATAATTCAAATATTCAAATTCAGTAAATCGCAAACTTTCGGAAACCTACGTAAAAACAAGGGTTTCAGCCCTGCCAAAAAAGAAGTCTAACAACGCTTACTAATAGCGATCGCCTTAACATCACGTAATGTTGTTGGCTGAAATGGAGTTATCTTTGGTAATACAAAAGAGACATAGGTAAAATGCCTATGTCTTTTTGTTGAAAATTTTGTGTGAAAGTAATGCTAATTAAGCTAACGTGAGTTGAAATAACTATATCTTGCGGCTATTCACCGGATTATATGTCAGATTCAGTAAGTTATTCTGCTCCCCTGCTAGAACTACAAAATGTCCACGCTGGATACATCAAAGATGTAGATATCCTGCAAGGTGTAAATTTCCGCGTTGCACCAGGTGAATTGGTAACTGTGATTGGCCCCAATGGTGCTGGTAAATCTACTTTAGCAAAAGCAATTTTTGGACTTTTGATTCCTCACACAGGCACAATTACCTTTAAAGGTGAAAATCTCGTGGGGCTAAAGTCCAATGAAATAGTCCAACGAGGAATGTGCTATGTACCGCAAATCGCCAATGTTTTCCCCTCCCTGAGTGTTGAAGAGAACTTGGAGATGGGTGCTTTTGTGCTTAACGTTCCCCTGAAACCAATTAAAGATAGAATATTTACTATGTTCCCCAGACTAAGCGATCGCCGTCGTCAACGCGCTGGTACTCTCTCTGGAGGAGAACGCCAGATGCTAGCGATGGGCAAAGCTTTGATGTTGGAACCTAGTTTGCTGATTTTGGATGAACCATCTGCTGCTTTGTCCCCGATTTTGGTGACACAAGTGTTTGAGCAGATTAAACAAATTAATCAGGCGGGTACTGCGATCATATTAGTGGAACAAAATGCCCGTAAGGCTTTAGAAATGGCTAATCGCGGCTATGTACTGGAGTCAGGACGCGATGCTATCTCAGGCCCAGGTCAAGAACTGTTGAATGATCCTAAAGTGGGTGAGCTATATCTGGGAGCAGGTAAAAGACATTAATCCGGATTTTTCACTCTTGCCCCCATTCAACATAAGACCACTTTAATAAGGAAACTTCACCAGGCGATAGCGATGTCTAAGGCGGGCTGCGCCTACGCTATCTATAAACTAATACAAAAGCTATAACAATTCCTGCCACTGCCGCGACCGTCGTTTTCGATGCTCAAAGAATTCTCCCCAATAATCCTTGCGTTTCTAATCACATCTACAGCGAGTAAAAAGGTAAAACAGGACATTCATTCAGGAAAAAATGACCAAAATGCAAATTAACTAGATTGGGTAGAACCCCGATTCAACAGTAAGGCTTACTGAACTTACTATATATAAAGCTCTGCATCAGTTTTTAATATACTGCTGAGTCACAACAAATCCTGCAAAGCCGCTCCAGAGCGAACTTGGGGCGTTTTCTCATGGTATAAAAACGCCTATGTTTACCCAATCAAAATTGATTGAGTGCTTTCGGCAATTTGGCATCCAAAATTTTGGCGTTGCAGTTTTAATTGAGATATCAACAGGGTTACTGGGACATTGAGAAAGTTCTACAAGGGATCGATTCCCGTCTCAAAAATCCCACCCAATGGCCAGTTGTTGATGCCCGCTCTGTTAACTACCCTAAAAGGGTGGATGCAGTCAACAAGCAGAGCGAGCGTCACCGCTTCACTACAACTGGCTAGAAATCAAACAGAAAACACATAGTACAAATGGACTAATACCATTTCACGAAATACCTGATATCACGTCCGGTTAAACACAAGTCAATTGCGAACGGAGTGAAGCAATCGCTCCAGACGTTGTGATTGCTTCGTTTCACTTCGTTCCACTCGCTTTTGACTTATCACAAGTAATTTATCGGACATGATATGATATAGGACTCCGATTTGATTTCTGAAAACATCCTGAGACTGAAAAGCCCGTTTTCTCAGGGTTTTATCTGAAATCTTGTTCAAAAATCAGATATGAGTCCTATATATAGATAGATAGGGGTGTACAGATGTACGTTCCTACAGCCGAATCATTATGTTGTAAAGATTTTTGGCGGAGGTATTGACATACTAAAGCGATCGCTATTAAAGGTTTTTAGTAAGGACTTTAGTCCTGAGAAAACTTGCTATGAGCGATGAATAGCTCACTACGAACTCGGATTTTATTGCATCTTTAATTATGCTTACCTACTTACAGCAGATTTCAAAGAAGGTGAGGTACATAAGCTAAGTCTGTTACCCAGGTATCAAGCGTGTTTTACTCCTGTATTCTGTATTCTGCTGTAAGTGCTAAATCACGATGTCATCTGAAGATTAAATGACTCTTAAATCGTGTAAAAGGGTACTCTTGCATCCTGCTTAAGTCTGATATCTTCCTGAGAACAGCTTTGTTGTTTTCAGGTAGATTGATGAGTCGAATTAATGGATTTGTAGGGCGACGTGATTTCTTAAAATTTGCCAGTGTAGTAGGTATTGCAGCTACTGCTTTTGGTGATAGTTTTTGGAATACAGAGCAAACTGCTGTTGCTGATATTCATCCAGACAACCCTAATCCAGTTAGTCCTAATGAAGCTATCAGACGCTTACTGGATGGTAATCAACGATTTATCCAACAAAAACGAAAATATCCCGCTCAATCACTAGAACATCTGCGATTAGTTGCTAAAGCTCAGTATCCCTTTGCCGCTATATTAGGTTGTGCAGATTCCAGAGTCCCTGCGGAAATCGTCTTCGATCAAGGACTTGGAGATTTATTTGTCGTGCGAGTTGCTGGTAATGTCGTCAGTGACACGGTTATAGGTAGTCTGGAATATTCTACAACAGTTTTAGGTTCGCAGTTGATTGTAATTTTGGGTCATAAAAGATGCGGTGCAGTAGCAGAAGCAATCAAAAACGAACCCCTTCCTGGCAGAATTGGTTTGATTATTGAGGGTATCAAACCATCTGTAGAAACGATAAAGTTAAGAACGGGTGATAATATGCAGAATGCAGTTATAGCCAATATTCAATATCAGGCTGAAAAATTGCAGGAAAGCTCAACAATTTTAGCTAAATTGCTCCGTGAAGGGAAACTAAAAATTGTCGGTGCTTGTTACGATATTGACACTGGTAAAGTCAACATTATTACTTGAAAATCTTACACCTTTTAGGCGTAGTATTCTTAGTTTAATCATGTTGCAAAAAATTATTAGTTATTGATAGTATTAAAAATTAATCAAATTCATTGCTCAAGTTAAAAAAATATTCCTTATACCATTTAACAAAATACCTGTTAAATATATATTGGTAGGGGCGGCGATGCCTGGGTTGGTCTACGCTAACGTAAACTCACAAAAATTCAGAAAAACCAACAAGCAAAGCACAGTCCAAGCTTCTAACAAATAAACCCGGCAGGGGCCATATAACAAAGCCGCCCGCCAGGAAGGTATAGTATATTCTGGCCATGTTTGATTAGGTTAGCGCTTATTTATAAAAAATAATTGCATATCCCTAGATACAATAACTAAATCCTTTGGAGAACACAGTTAAGAAAAGTTACTAAATAGGTTAATTTATAATTAAAACCACAATTCCCCAAATGGAAAGCAGAGGAACAGGGAGACAAGGGAGAATTATTCAACAAATCTCTTCTCAATACCCAATACCCAATGCCCAATGCCCAATGCCCAATGCCCCATAATATAAGAAAGCGCTTCACACTTCTTAAATAATCAGCTTTATTAGAACAATGGCAAGAGACTTGCGGGGATTCATGAAAATTTTGGAAGAAAAAGGACAATTACGGCGGATTTCAGCTTTAGTTGACCCAGATTTAGAAATTGCTGAGATTTCCAACCGGATGCTGCAAAAAGGTGGGCCAGGGTTGTTGTTTGAAAACGTCAAAGGCGCTTTCTTCCCGGTGGCGGTGAATTTGATGGGAACTGTGGAAAGGATTTGCTGGGCGATGAATATGCAGCATCCAGAGGAGTTGGAAACTTTGGGGAAAAAACTAAGTATGCTGCAACAGCCAAAACCACCGAAGAAGATTTCCCAAGCGATAGATTTTGGGAAAGTGCTGTTTGATGTGGTGAAGGCGAAACCAGGACGAGATTTTTTCCCTGCTTGTCAGCAAGTTGTGCTTCAAGGTAATGATTTAGATTTAAATAAGTTACCTTTGATACGTCCTTATATTGGTGATGCTGGCAAGATTATCACGCTGGGACTGGTAATTACCAAAGACTGTGAGACGGGGACTCCAAATGTAGGTGTGTATCGCTTGCAACTACAATCTCTCAATACAATGACGGTTCACTGGTTATCGGTGCGGGGTGGGGCGAGGCATTTGCGAAAAGCGACAGAACGTGGGAAAAAATTAGAAGTTGCGATCGCACTTGGTGTAGATCCTCTAATTATCATGGCAGCTGCCACACCCATCCCTGTAGATTTATCAGAATGGCTGTTTGCAGGACTTTACGGCGGTTCAGGTGTGCAGTTGGCGAAGTGCAAAACTGTAGATTTGGAAGTTCCCGCAGATTCCGAATTTGTCTTGGAAGGGACGATTACACCAGGAGAAGTTTTACCAGATGGGCCTTTTGGTGACCACATGGGTTATTACGGCGGTGTAGAGGATTCGCCGTTAATCCGCTTTGAGTGTATGACGCACCGGAAAAATCCGATTTACTTAACAACATTTAGCGGTCGTCCACCTAAAGAAGAAGCGATGATGGCGATCGCACTAAATCGCATTTATACGCCTATTCTGCGGCAACAAGTATCAGAAATTGTTGATTTTTTCCTACCAATGGAAGCTTTGAGTTACAAAGCGGCGATTATTTCCATAGATAAAGCATATCCGGGACAAGCGCGACGGGCAGCTTTAGCGTTTTGGAGTGCTTTACCACAATTTACATACACTAAATTTGTCATTGTTGTCGATAAAGACATAAATATTCGTGATCCGCGTCAAGTTGTGTGGGCGATTAGTTCCAAAGTTGACCCAGTGCGGGATGTCTTTATTTTGCCGAATACACCTTTTGATACCTTGGATTTTGCCAGTGAGAAGATTGGCTTAGGTGGACGTATGGGAATTGATGCGACTACAAAAATTCCGCCGGAAACAGACCATGAATGGGGTTCGCCTTTGGAATCTGATCCAGATGTGGCGGCGATGGTAGAGAGACGATGGGCGGAGTATGGTTTGGCAGAATTACAGTTAGGAGACGTTGACCCGAATTTATTTGGCTACGATATGAAGTAGTATTTTGTATCGCCGTGCGTTACGCTGTGACTTAGGGAGCATCCCAAATGTGTAAAAACATGATTTGTCATTGCGAGCGTAACGTAGTGAAGCAAAGCAATCGCAACATCTGTACTTTGGTGATTGATTGCTTCATTCCGCTTCGCTTCATTCGCAATGACGACTCATTATCTTAAATAAATTTGCAAAATTGGGATGCTCCCGTGACTTACGCACTCAAGCCTGAAACCTAAATCTCCCCTAGCCGCCCGATGAAACCAATTCGCAATTCGCAAAAGCTGGTTTTGAAGTCGCAAAAGCTGGTTTTGAAGTCGCAAAAGCTGGTTTTAATCTCGCAAAAGCTGGTTTTAATCTCGCAAAAGCTGGTTTTAATGTCGCAAAAGCTGGTTTTAATCTCGCAAAAGCTGGTTTACGAGTGAGAAAAGCAAGTATATAGTTGTAGTCACATACGTTAGGACAGTGTTGATTGCCAAAGTCTATCTCTTTGATTGTCAGCAAAAGCCGTTCTCCCATGAAGTATTCTTGTATGTTTAAAATTTTGGTTTTGAGATATTTGTTATGGCTTATCCATTTCCAGGAATGAACCCGTATTTAGAAGATTCTGAATTATGGCCAGGAGTACATGGGAGACTAATAGTAGCGATCGCAGATTATCTTTCCCCTCAATTACGTCCTAAATATTTTGTCGCCATTGAAGAACGAATTTATCAAACTACTGGCGATGATAAACTCTTGGTTGGTATTCCTGATGTAATAGTACAAAATTCACAGACAGCAATAAATCCTAAAATACCGAATATAGCTGTAGCTACACCTGCCGTTCAACCTAAAACGGTGACTGTTCCCGTACCTGAGATAGTAAAGGAAAGATATTTAGAGGTGCGAAAGGTAGCAATAAAAGAAGTAGTAACAGTAATTGAAATTTTATCACCTAAAAATAAACGTACAGGAGAAGGACGGAACGCATACGAAATTAAGCGGCAGCGAGTATTGGGAAGTTCAACACATTTGGTGGAAATTGATTTATTGCGTGTTGGGGAACCAATGTTAGTTTTTGGAGATGGTACGCAAAATGATTATCGGATTTTGGTTAGTCGGGCAGAAAATCGTCCCCAATCTGATTTATATGCTTTTAATTTGCAAGATATAATTCCTTCATTTCCCTTACCTTTGCGAACTAGTGATAGTGAACCTTTGGTAGATTTGCAGAGTTTATTAGCTGGCATTTATGACCGCGCAAGTTATGACTTAGTAATAGATTACAGCAAAGAGCCAGTGTCCAAATTGTCAGAAGAAAATGCAGTTTGGGCAAACGCATTGTTACGGGAGAAAGGACTGCGTTAAATAATTCGTAATTCGTAATGACGCTCGTTCCTCGCTACCGCTACGCTAACGTAATTCGTAATTAAGTTTTGTAATGGGGATTTAACCCCAACACAAAACTTGCTTTTTTATTGAACCGGGGGACTTAAACTCACGGAACTAGTTAAAGAAGAAAATAGGAGTTAAATCAATGCCTTCCATATTTCCTGGAATGAACCCGTATTTAGAACATCCTGAATTATTTCCAGGATTACATCACTTGCTAATTAGTGAAATTGCCAGGTTTCTATCTCCCCAATTGCGTCCTAAATATCGAGTTGCTGTAGAGGTGCGGATGTATGAAACCACTGATGAAAATTCACTACTTGTTGGCATTCCTGATGTGATTGTGAAAAATCGGCAGACTGTAAATGATTCTACAAATACAAATGTAGCAGTAGCCGCACCAACGCCTGAACCTATAAAAGTAAAGATTCCTATGCCTGTTTCTATTAGAGAAGGATATTTAGAAGTACGAGAAGTAGGAACAGAGGCATTAGTTACTACTATTGAAATTTTATCTCCTACAAATAAACGTCCGGGTAAAGGACGGCAGACATATCAAGAGAAACGCGAACAAGTATTAGCCAGTCGTAGTAATTTAGTTGAAATTGATTTACTGCGTAAAGGTGAACCAATGCCAATGATGGGTAATGATATTCAGAGTCATTATAGAATTTTAGTTTGTCGTGGCGATCGCCGTCCTTATGCTGACTT
>NZ_JAIVFR010000164.1 GCF_020829685.1 Nostoc sp. CHAB 5715
CAATCCCCAAGCTTATTACTTTGTTCAATACTGCGGGATGGGTAGATTACTACTGCTTGCCAATCACTGTATCTCATCCGATTACGATAGAAATACAATAACGACTCGGCAAATAGCCTTTCGTAGAGCATTTCATCTTTTTGAAATTGAACTTCGCTGAAATATACAACCCCGCTATCAGCAGTATCAGGTGGAAGAAACACACCATCAATTTCAAATTTTGGTTCCTTAACAGCTACGGAATCAAAACGATAATTATCAGCATTATCTGGGGGATTTGTCAACAATTCAAATAATAAGCTTGGGGATTGTTGAAATAGTTTGTAGAAAATTGAGTCTCGGCGCATGTAGGGGTTGCAAAAAATTTATTTGAACTCATAATATATCTTCAGATGGCTTATACCACAAATTTTATTTCTCGTAAATTAAAGGGTTTAAGACCCGCAACGTCAACACGTAGTTCAGTTTCAGTCGGGGTTTAAATCCCCTTATGTAACTCTCTTAAATTTTGAATACTTCGACAAGCTCAGTACAAGTTTTGAATACTTCGACAAGCTCAGTACAAGTTTTGAATACTTCGGCTACGCTCAGGACAAGCTCAGTACAAGTTTTGAATTTTGAATTTTTAAGATTGGTTTTGTGATTTGGTGGTATTGTTTCCTGGCAAAATCTCAAATGGGCGATCGCGTTGTAAAATCTTACTAATTAGGATTATTCTTGAGAAGCGATCGCTATGGTAAAAAGTTATTATCGCTATCTAAAATCAGCAATTACTTGATAGTCATTCCATCAGCTTATCGATAGGCATTGATAATTTACTAAAAAATTCGGAGTTGCAAATCCGTGACAACAAAACAAGCGCCGATAATTATTGCTGAAGATGTTCACAAATGGTATGGAAAGTTCCATGTTCTTCAGGGTGTGAGCTTGAGGGTCAATCGTGGAGAAGTAGTCGTATTGATGGGGCCATCTGGTTCAGGTAAATCTACCTTTATCCGCACATTTAACGCTCTAGAAGAATACCAAAAGGGAAAAATTGAAATTGATGGTATTACCCTCAGCCATGACTTAAGAAATATTGAAACGATTCGCCGAGAAGTGGGAATGGTATTTCAGCAATTTAATTTATTTCCTCATCTCACAGTATTGCAAAATATCTCTTTAGCACCAATTTGGGTACGGCGATCGCCAAAGGCAAAAGCCGAAGAATTAGCAATGCAACTACTAGAAAGAGTGGGAATTTTAGAACAGGCGCAGAAATATCCAGGACAGTTATCTGGTGGACAACAGCAACGAGTAGCGATCGCTCGTGCTTTAGCCATGCAACCCAAAATTATGCTGTTTGACGAACCCACCTCAGCCTTAGATCCAGAAATGGTACGAGAAGTTTTAGATGTAATGCGAAATCTTGCCCGTGATGGAATGACAATGGTAGTCGTCACCCATGAAGTTGGATTCGCTCGTGAAGTCGCCGATCGAGTTATTTTAATGGATAGCGGTTCTCTCGTCGAGTCAGCTACCCCTGACACCTTTTTCAGCAACCCCAAAGAAGAAAGAACACGCAAGTTTTTATCGCAAATTCTCTAAAAAATATTTGAGATTAATCTAAATTTTGTATCCCACAACTTCACACCAAGATGTAGCAAAAAAGCCATCTGGGTGCTGACTCCATTCTCGCAAAGCATGGCTCATTGCTGTTAGCGATCGCTCATCAGTCCAACCTTTCTCTATAGCTCCATCCACCTTTGCAGAAGCCTCAATTCGCAGCGCCAAATATTCTGTAGCTTCACTGAGCGGCTCAGAACATTGATAAGAAGCCGAAGCTTTGATATTAGTAAACCCACTTTGGCGCAACAGAGCGCGTAACTCTCTACCTACGTAAGGATTACCAGAATTCTGCTGCTGGAGCCACTTGTAATAATAAAATGCTTTTTCTAGTTCTGATGTAGACGGCGCAATCAAAAACCCACCCCAGTCAGGACTACGAAGCCCAACAATTCCCCCCGGTTTCAAAACTCGCCACAGTTCCCGTAACGCCTGCGTCGGTTCTTGAAGATGCTCAAACAGTGCATGGGAAAAGATTGCATCAAATGAGTTATCCGCGAAGGGTAAAGCATAAATATTCGCCTCCAGAAAATTAGCATTACTCACACCTTGGGTGAAAGCACTCTCAGCAGCTATCTGGATTTGAGAAGCTTCGCGATCAATACCTGTAAGCGTACCAGGGAAAATTGCTTTTGCTAAACCCAAAGCGATCGTCCCAGGCCCGCAGCCACAATCTAGCAATTTCATCCCTGGACGTAAATAAGGCTTGAAAAACGCACCATGAGTATCTAAGCTGCGTTTTGCCATGAAATTCGTCGCATTACTCGAATAGCCTGGAGTATACTTTTCCTGCATTGCTCTGATTCCCTGCGATATTTGTATGAGTAAGCTGTTACGCATTTAAGTTGCACATCAACTGGTGAGGTTGTCCTTTGTCATTTGTCCTTTGTCCTTGGTAAACACTTCTGGACTAATGACTAATGACTAATGACGGTCTACACGGAAAATAGTGCAATATGTAGGCGCGTTAGCTTATCATAAGCAGGTACTTTTCAGATGTCCAATATATATTTAAATAAAATTGAAACTTGTAAAATATCAAAAAAATGGAATTGCGACACCTGCGCTACTTTATTGCTGTCGCTGAAGAACTGCACTTCAGTAGAGCCGCGGAGCGATTGCACATTGCTCAACCGCCCTTAAGCCAGCAAATTCAGCAACTAGAGGCGCAATTGGGAGTAGAACTGTTTCATCGCAAAACCAAGCGACAGGTGCAGCTAACGGAAGCTGGACAAGTATTTTTGCAAGAAGCTTATCAACTTTTAGCTCAACTCCAAAAAGCAATTGAGCTAACTCAAAAAACGGGAAGAGGTGAAAAGGGACAACTAAGAATTGGCTTTACTAGCTTAGTAACCTACGATTTGCTTCCTGTGATTTTGCGACGGTTTCGAGAACAGTTTCCAGAAGTAGAGTTGATTTTGCAGGAATTAACCACAACTCAACAAGAGCAAGCGCTACAAGAACGTCGCATCCATGTAGGCTTTGCCCATCCACCGTTAGAAGACAACACACTCAATCAAGAGTGCATTCAGCGAGAAGCTTTAATTGTGGCTATGTTGGAAACTCATCCCTTAGCTGAACAAGAAAAGATTTCAGTGCGATCGCTAGTAAACGAAAACTTTATCATGTTCCCTCGCCATTTGGGCCCCGGACTTTACGACCAAATCATGAGTCTTTGTCAGCAAGGAAATTTCAGCCCGAAAGTTACTCAAGAAGCGATTCAGATGCAGACAATTATCGGATTGGTTTCAGCAGGAATGGGAATTGCGATCGCACCGTCTTCATTACAAAATCTTCAAAGAGTTGGTGTAGTTTATCGCGCTATAGAAGAAAAAACACCATTAGTAGAAACGGCTGTAGTGTGGCGGGAAGAAGATATGACACCTGTACTAAGGGAATTTCTGCAAGTTGTGAGAAGTGTCTGAGGTCAGGGCTATTTCGTTCTAGACATAAACCGCCCAGAACTGAAGTTCCTCTCTTATAGTCCAAGTCCACTTTAGTGGACTAAAAGCCTTTCTTAGTCTACTAAGCGTGGACTTTTGCTATTAGCCTCAGAATTCATTCTGAGGCGGGCTAGATGAGAATGAAATAGCCGTAGTCTGAGGTTAACTAATTAGCTGTCTCCACGCCATGTAAAAATAATTTGTTCATCAGCTTGCCTTTTGCTGACAATTTCAGCCATTTTCTACCAGCTTGCCTTTAACTTATGATTGTATCTGCGATCGCTCTGCATCTTCTGGTTAAAAAAGAGCGATCGCCTGAACTAAAACAATATCTCCACTCAATAAACTTTATTGCTCATAATGATATTTGCAAGTCAAAATAATCAATAAATGGTTCAAAGGCAACTTTTTTCATATTCATCTAAATCTACATAAATTAGATTTCCTTTTTCTACATTATCCAAAGCTTTGAGCAGATGTTTTTTGTTAGTCTCTGATTGTAAAAGATAAGTAGTTTCATCTTCTTCAGTTGAGGTTTCAACTAACACGATGACTTCTATAGGACTCATATCTGATTTCTGAACAAAATTTCAGATAAAACACAACAGTTCCTTCTGGTAATTCTGTTGCAGACAGTTCAATCTTGCCATTTTTTCCGACAATAGCCTTTTGTTTAATTCCACTAAGCATAATTCCTATTTACTCCGATATTTACCACCTTATTCTAACTGTAGATGAGTGGCATGAATTTGAGCGATCGCTCTATCATCTGCGGTTCGTTCAATCCTCTTCTCCTCTGCATCTGGAGTAAGTAGACAGGTGAGAATAAACAGAACTATGTTAAAAAGTGTGAAATTGTCTGAAATCCTTACGGTAGCCCCTCAAAAAGTAAACCTTTAAGACTGTGCTAGCTTACCAATAAAAATGACGACCATTACGAGCTAGCTTTTTTTGTGCTAATCTATTTATTTAGTTAAAAAAAAGTTTCGCTAGGTTGTCAATGTATTATTAAAATGGAAATTATTAAATCAAGCACCGCCATAAATTGGAATTAAAGCTGTGTCTGCTAAAGATGCTTTTCATACAGTTGGACGATTTTTTACAGATTTAGATTTTTGAGCTATTAGTTCATATTTATTAGCAATTTCATCAAAAATTTTTTCCGCTTGTTCTTCTTTATTAAAGAATAAAGCCGTAAATTTTAACCATTCACTTTGTCCCAAGGGTGTATCTTCCATATATTCAGCATTTATCCCTACTTTCAAACCCGCCTCTGTGAGTTTGCTATAGCTATCAGTTTGAGAATTGCCTGTACCATAAGTTGTTACCAAGTCAGGGTTTAATTCTAATAACTTCTCTATATCCACATTAGAATTATTACCTATTTGTGTTACTTTCCCTGCTTTGATTCTTTCTATAACATCAGGTGTATTTACTTGTTGACTATTGCTAATACCGATAAGCTTATCAACTACACCTAACTTGGCTAAGTGAGGTAAATGAGTAGTAGATAAAGAAACTATGGAATTTATTGGTACTGTAATTACCTGTGCTTGATTAAATCCTTCTGGCGTAGGAGTTCCACATTGAACTAAAACATATTGAAACTTGGTTTTGGCATTCTGCCAAGGATTTTTAATGGTGACGATTTTGTAGTGTTTATAATATTCTACCGCCAAACCTGTTGCATGAGTAATTTTTATTTTATTAGGAAAGTAATCGGTATTAGGGTCATAGTTTTGAACACAACCGTTATTTATCGTGTTTGTAGATGTGTTAATTGCTGTACTATGGCAGGCAATAATTAAAGTGGTAATTAAAAAGAATTGGCATAAAAAAATAATGGGTTTTGAGTAACGTAATTTTGTCAACTGCATATTATATTTGCTTTTCAATTAGGCTGACTGATGTTGAGCAAGGGTAAAGTTTTCAATTATGCTATAGACTTTGGTGGGTAGCGGTGTTCAATAACTTTATTTCCTTTTACCAAATATTCATTCGTAGGTTGGGTGGAGATTTTGCACGCTAAAATAATCAGGACAGTTATGCTTAAAAACTAATGAATATCAATATTGATATACCTGATGAGATGCGTGTTTACATCGAAGTACAAGTGATGACAGGTACTTACAACAGCATTGGCGAGTATTTTTTGGACTTGGTGGAGCAAGACAAAAAACGTAAGGCGCAAGCAAAGTTAGAAATGCTTTTGCTTGAAGGTATTAACTCAGACGCTCAGGAAGTGACACCGGAATATTGGCAAAATTTGCGAAATCAGGCAATAGCACATCAAAGATTTTAAGGATTACCTGATTTTCTATCACATTTATGATACTACTGTTGAGATTCTTCGGGTATTTCATGAAGCAAGAGATTTGGCAGATTTACTAGGCGAATTAGACGAAGATTTTTAACCTCAGTTCTAATTTAAACAGACTCCGGTGGATATATATGTTCAGATACTTTGTTACCTTTCACCAAATGTTCATTGACAATAGTTTCAGCTACATTTGGGTGAACGCGAGTGTACCAAGCTCTATCATCGGAATAAAATACAACTGGCCCTAATTGACAAACTTCCAAACAGCCAGATGTTCTTACTTCCACATCTATACCTGCTTTTTCCACTGCTGATTTTAAAGCATCAAAGGTAGGTTGCCATTTGCGTGAAGGAAGACAGCGAGTAGAAGTGCAAACTGAGATATAAGAATGCTTCAATGGGTTTTTAGTAAATGGTATGGGTTTGTTTCCCAATACATAAATATCTCGTAGTTCCTCATAAAGAGCTAACTTTGATAAATTAGGCTTGCCTTCTGGTAATAAATTTTCACCTTCGACATATGGATTAGGCAAGAAAATAGTCATGAGGTTTTCATCTGCACCATTCCAGAAATCGATTCCCCAACTTCTAGGGATACCTTCTGCATTAAATCTTCGATAAAATGCAGCACGATTTACTTGACGTTGTTGCCTTAATTCCACAGGAGTCTTACAATGAGGGCCACCTAAATTAGCCTCAATACATAGGTGCAAATGCCAACCTTCTGTAACTACTGTGAGATATCCATCATAGAGGATACAAATTTTGGGTGGAGCATTAAATTCTAATTCTAATACACCTCCTTGGACAATATGCCCTACACCTACCTGCTGCCAATTTTGCTCAAATAAGGTGTAGAGTAGTGACGATAAAACATCGGTACTAGAATCAAAATATTCATATTCAATAGACCCACCTGTAGATAAATTGTCAGTGGTAACTTGATTTAATGGTGTAACCCAAGGATTAAATTCAATCATTTTAAACTCTCCTCTGCGCCTCTGCGTCTCTGCGTGAAACAAAACCATCAAAATATTAATCATATGTGAGCGATCGCCCCAAACAGGTAAAATCTCTTTAGGTCGTTTGATCAGGCATTCTCGATGAATGATGGTCTACAATCAACCAGCGATGTCTAACGACAAGTCGCTACGCGCCTACGCCAACTTTATGGTAAACAAAGGTATATCTTGCCCTAACTTCAGATGGCTGTCCATCCTTGACAACAGCAAATGTGTAAGTACCAGAGTTAACAGCGACATCGCAGTAAATCTGAATATTTTGCTCCTCAACTCGACCATCAGGTTTCAGGCCCAGAAACCCTTTAAAGTAATCTTCTATTTCAGGATGAGTGTGCCGAACCTTGTTAGAAACAGTGGGAAGTAGAATCGCATCATCCGCGTAATATTTCGCAACTTCACTTGGTTTACCCGTTTGTAGCGCTTTGTCCCATTGGTCAAAAAGCGCAGCCACATCTGTTTTTGTGACTGTTGGGCAATTTGTATCGGCATAGGCAGGACTGCACAAGAGGAACAAAAGTGCAAATAAGTTAACAACAATTACAGTGATTCTTTTCATAACAACCAATTAAACGATAGATTTGACAGTGATTTCTTAGCTAATCTAAAATTTCCAGTTCAAACCAACTTGAAAAACCCTACCCGCATCAGGAAAACCAGCAAATAATTGATATCTTTGATTAAAGATGTTATCTACACTCCCATTCACCGCTAAATTATTGCTTAAGGGTACTCGTAACTTCACATCAAATGTCGTGTATCCTGGTAAAAATTCAGTGTTAGTGTTATTCGTGGGATATTTACCAAGTGAATGCATGAGTAATCCTATATATAAACCTTCTGGGTTTTCATAATTAATTCCAGCATTTATACTATCTGCACCTGCAAACCGTAATTCTTTGTCAATTTCTGCAAAGTTAGAGCTTTTTAAAATCCGGGGGTCATTCGCCGTATAATTAACGAAAGCATAGACGTTTCTCGCCAGCTGTAAATTCAACGTTGCCTCAATTCCTGTAGTTTCAACTAAGCCAATATTTTCCCAGGTTCCTGTATTGCCATTTACAGGTGGTTGCAGTGACTTGAAGGCAATCAAATCAGAGATACGATTGTAAAAAAATGTTAAACGTAATAAGCCGATATCGCCGAGCTTTTGGTCAATTCCCACATCAAAACTATCACCTCTTTCGGGTTTAAGAGCTGGGTTGCCAATATTTGTAGGATTGATATTAAATAAGTTGGCAATAGTAGGAACACGAAAATTTTTAATATAGTTTGCTCTGAGAGTTGTAGAGTCAGAAAAGGCAAGTTTTGTACCTACAGATGGGGATGTTGCTGAACTATTTATCAAGCTGCTAAAATCTTGACGTAAGCCTAAATTTACAGTCCAACCAGGAGTTAAGTTTACTTCATATCTGGCAAATAATGCTCCTTGATCGATACTAGTATCGTAGTTTATCCTCTCTAGATTAGTAGAATAACTAAAGGAAGTACTGCGTACATTCACATTGCGATAATCAAAACCATAAACTAAGCTTTGATTTTTAGCAAAGTTCCAACTGTGTGTAGTTTGAATTCCGTAAGAAGTTTGGTTAGAATCAAACCGATTCTGAGATGAAAGTGCGCCGCTACGACTGTCAAAGCGAGTGTTGAGAAAATCAATATAAACTCTGGCTGTTAAAAGTGAATCATCTCCACCACCTAGTTGAGAATTCCAAGTTAAATCACTGAGAACTTGGTCTGTATACTTGCGATTATTGTCGGTAAGGGAGTTAAAGAAACCTTGACCAAATTGTGGTACAGGAATAGGTACTCCTCCTGGTACACCTTGTTCTTTTCCTAAGTATTGAGTGGAAAAAGCAAGAGTGTTACGTTTACTTAAATTGGCATCAAGTTTAACGTTAAAATTGTTGTAGAGAGTATCATTGTTTTTCCTAGTTCCCTCAAAATTAGCTTCAGGAATTGCAAAAGGATAGTTGTATTCGGCTTGAGTGCGGTTGTATCCAATTACCCAACCAATATCTCCAGTTTTTCCACTATTTTGAATACTCTGTTGGTTTAGTCCATAAGCACCAATGTTGACTTTCGCTTCTGTGGTAATTTTCTCTGTGGGACGACGAGTGATAATATTAATTACTCCCCCAATTGCATCAGAACCGTAAAGAGTAGAACCTCCTCCCGGTAATACTTCAACTCTTTCGATGTTGTTGGTAGTAAATTCTGAAAGGTCAAACCCACCGCTACCAAGATTATTAATTGGTCTACCATCAAGCAATATTAATACTTGACCAGTATTAGAACCACGAATAAATTGACCGCTTAAGGCGTTTACTTCCGTCCCAACAGTACCATCAGGTAAGATACCAGGGAGAAATTTGAGTGCTTCTCTGACAGTTCTAGCACCCTGCGCTTCCATCTCTTCACCCGTAATCACGTAAATCGGACGGGTGGAATCTTTCACTGTCCCTTCGCGGCGAAAAGGTGAGAACACAGGTTCATTCAATAGCTTGTCGATGACTGTCAGTTCAATATCGGGTTCTTTTTCTTCTGTGGACGCTGGAGGATTTTGAGCAATTCCTTGTGGTTTATTTGTTGCTGCTGGAGTATTTTCAGGTGTTACTTCTGCAAGTGGTTGTAGGTATGAAGCAGAACCTTCGTACTGGGGAAACTCAGATAATTGTGGAACTTCTGTGGCTGTGGTGCTGCAATTTCCGTAAAGTATCCCTACGGTGATAGTCAAACTAGATGCAACAATTTGAATACCCCATTTGGCAACAAAATTATTAGGCATTTGTGATTTAAGCAACCTGTATAACTCAGAAAATTGACATTGGTAGACAAAAAGCTGATTTTGATTCAGCAAAAGGACGACAAGCATAGTGAAACTAGCCACCGCTTGTGCAACGGTAGAAGGAAAATGGCGACAGTAGAAGAAAGCCGTAGTGCATCCATGTGA
>NZ_JAIVFR010000165.1 GCF_020829685.1 Nostoc sp. CHAB 5715
GTCCACCCAAGGGACGTAAGTCATTGGCATCTGTGGAACTGCCAAATTTTCGCCCCAAGAGTCAATAGTTAGTTGTCATTTGTCATTTGTCCTTAGTCATTTGTCTAATACTAATGACCAATGACTAATGACTAATTCTTACTTCTGACTTTGGAATTATGGCTTCTGGGTTGGTTTTTATTACTTGAGCACGCGATCGCGGTTTGCCTGTGGCGATCGCATAATTAATCGCTAACAGCCATAGCCACAATCCTGGATTCCGGGGTTCCAGCCACAAACCTACCCGATTCAACAAGGGCCCGAACCACGGACTCAGCAAAGCACCAACCAGGGCATGACGACCGAAGTTGAAATAACTACCAAGCCATCGCCCTAAATCTCTGGGGCCAGCAAGTTCCCAAATCCATAAAAGTAAGGCAGGATTTTTTCTAGCTGCTTTGAGTGCTAGGCGGTTAAAGGTTAACCAATCACACCTATCTTTAATGAAGTTATCTGCTACTTCTTGGGGTTCGTCTGCTAACAATCCAAAGAAGGTGTTGAGCATGGAGTTAATGCGCTGGGGTGGTAAAAATTTCCCAGTGGGTACCATCATGCCTTTGGAAAATAGCCAAGTCACGGAAACGTTGCTTTGGTAAGCGCGAATTTGGTTCAAGTGGCAAAAACTCAACAAGTCATGCTTGAGAGCAATATCCAACAGCGTTGTTAAACGCTCTAAGTTGCGAACTAGCGAACCAAAACCGGTAAAGACGAGGGGAGACTGGAGTGATGCAGCATCACCGATCGCAATCAATCGATCAAAGGCAACTGTGCGATCGCTACTTCCCACACTAAAATGCCCTGGTATATACCCAAATGTCGGTTTCTTCCACACCAATTTGTCCATATCGCACCTGCGATACTCTGGCAAAATCGTGAAAAAGTCCTCGTACATCTCTAGCAAGGAACCGGGATTTTCAGCATTGACCTCATGGTAATGAAATAAATAAATCGTCAGTTCATCATCTGCCCCAGGAAACAATTCCCAAATCAACTGCCTTCCCCGCGAAATATCCCCATGACTATAAAGAACGTCCCCATATTGGGAATCCCATACCCCCGGTTCAAATCCGCTCTCAATTGCTGCTCCCACCGTCGGACATACACTATCAAAAGCACGACCACTATTTAATTGCCAAGCGATGGGGGACGCAGTTCCCATTGCATCTATTAGCAGTCGTCCACTTACTTGCTTCTCAATCTGACTGGGTAAGTGCTTGACTTTCAAAAGAACTTGTGATATATCAATATCTGCACGGATAAACTCTGTTTCATCCCAAATATCACCGCCTGCCGCTTGCAGTTTTTGCCCACACATTCGGAGCCATTTTTCAGAATCTAAGCCTAAATTTAGGACTGTGGGTGTGTGAAGGACGGGCGATCGCAGTTTCGATGGATTATTAGCATCAAAAAACTTATTGAATCCATCTTTGTATTCTCTGGCAATGATGGTTTCTAACTCAGCGGGAGTGACTAAACCCAGGTTAACTAAGCTTTGAATCTCATCGCGGGAAATATTCCATTCTCGGTTCATCCGCCCAAAGGGCATTCGTTCCACCAGCAGGACTTTATATCCGAGTTTTGCCATCAGTGCTGCATGAATCGCGCCTAGTGCGCCACCAATGTAGATGATGTCATAAGTGGGGGATGAGGGGGATGAGGGGGATGAGGGAGATGAGGGGGATATTATTTTTCCATCTCCTCCTGCTCCCCCTGCTCCCTCATCTCCCCCTGCTCCCTCATCTCCCCCTGCTCCCTCATCTCCCCCTGCTCCCCCTGCTCCCCAGTCCCATTGATTAGAAAACACCACCTGACGAGGCTGCTGCGGATTCCGTACTCCTTCGCGCCATCGTTGTTCCCACCAGTAGGCACGCGTTAGGTCATATTCACCGTTGGGCATTTTCTGAAAATACTTGACGGTGAGGGGGTAAGTTGAGCCTAGTGCTGCAAAAATCGATTGCTTAGATAAATCAATTGCTGGCGGTTCTGCGTAATAATGCGGAAAACGGCTTCTGATTTCTTTGGTTAGGCGTTGCAAAATCTGCTCCTCTTTGGGAAAGGGTTGTTCTGCCCAACGAAACACTTTCAGATAAGTAGTTCGTTGCACCGACCAGACAAATACCGAAAGTTCCGCAGGCAAGTTTTCCCAAAGAGCCACCCCAGCAGGTGTAGTAGCACTGGGGATTTTGAGGCGAAAGCCTTCCGAAGTAAGCACTTTTTCTCCATTTCCGGGTTCAAAATCTGTTTGTAACCAGCTACGCACAGTTGCTATATCCGAAGTTGGAACTTCTAAATAAAGAATTTCTCTCATCGTTTCCTGACATCTCCGATCAATCTACTTACTAAGACAGATTTTATGAAGGCATAAAGTAAGGTAAACTCCGCCCTATTACTTTCGTAAAGATTCAGTGAAGAAATTTTAATAATTTGTCAAATTTATTGTTCATTTTGTATTTCTGTAAACCCACGCCATGAATTATCCCATTCCAGACAGTCCCCAGGAAATTGTTGCTCTGCGACAACAGCCGATTGATGAAGAACTAGTTGCCAGTGCGATCGCTGGAGTTATTAAAATTGTCCGCGCTCAGGGTCAATCTTTGGAAGAATTAACCGCTCAGTTGCTAGCAGATGATCCACTGCTGGATCAGCAACAACGTCGCTGGTTGAGCCAATTAGTTGCCCAATCTTGGGAAAAGTTCTCCTAAAACCTTGCATTATGATGAAGTTTTTGTCGCAGCATTAGATTTCTAGGTCTGCACCTAAATGTTGGCGATGCCTGCGGCGGGCTGCGCCTACGCATTTTAGGTATAGGAGTAACATGTCTGGAATTGGCAATTGGGTTGCTATTTTTGCATTTACGGCACAGAAGCCACTAACTTAACCATATCAGCACTGGGCACTAAGCTGTTAAGCATTTAATTTGCACATTGAGGCCGCAGGGGGGCAGTTCTTGCTGGGAGCAAGGGAGAGGGTTTGCAGCTTTTTTTGACAATGAAAATAGTGCAACTTGTAGGCGCGACAGCTTAGTACCGCAAGGTGGAAGTCACGCATTCAAAAAGCTTTAATTTTGGGCTTTCTGGCTGTAATAAACAGTTATCAGTTATCAGTTATCAGTTAAAAGTTGATATACACACAAGTCATCGAATTAACCAAAAATCTTGAAAAACCTCACCCTGTCATAAGAGGATGTTTGAGATGAATAAGAACCTGCTATCCGCAAGTATAAGCGGATAGTAGGTCATGGGTGGCGCTTGTTAAGATATTGAGCGATCGCTTTCTTACGGTTTGAGCGTTCCCATAAATCCATTGGTACATCTTGCAGCAGATGTTCAGGGTGTCCACTCCACCTCTCAACTAAAGTTTTACCCGCTTGTAAGGTTAGCTGGCGTTTGTCCCTACTTTAACCATCGCGCCGCATCCTTGGCATGGTAGGTCAAAATCAAATCTGCCCCAGCCCGTTTAAACCCAGTTAAAGTTTCCAAAACCACGCGCTCCTCATCAATCCAACCATTGAGAGCCGCAGCTTTCACCATCGAATACTCACCAGAAACATTGTAAGCCGCAACTGGTAAGTTACTCGCTTCCTTCACCCGCCAGATAATGTCCATATATGCCAAAGCTGGCTTAACCATGAGCATATCAGCACCTTCTGCAATATCCAGTTCAATTTCTTTAATTGCTTCCTTGGCGTTACCTGGATCCATTTGGTAAGTTCTTCTGTCCCCAAATTGCGGTGTCGAGTCTGCTGCATCCCGAAATGGGCCATAATAACCTGAAGCATACTTAGCAGCATAAGACAAAATCGGCGTATCTTGAAATCCGGCTTCATCCAAACCCACACGAATTGCCTGGACAAAGCCATCCATCATTCCCGAAGGAGCGATGATATCAGCACCGGCTTTCGCTTGCGAAACTGCTGTTTTTTTCAACAATTCCAGAGTTGGGTCATTTAAAACTCGTCCTGTTAAATCACCAACTTGCAGATAACCACAATGACCGTGACTGGTATACTCACACAAACAAGTATCGGCAATTACAATCAAATCTGGCACTGCTGCTTTTACCGCCGTCGCCGCTTTTTGAACGATACCGCAATCATGCCAAGCGCCAGTGGCATCCACATCTTTATCAGCCGGAATCCCAAATAGAATAATAGAAGGAATTCCTAAGTCGTAAACTTCTTTTGCCTCTTCGACAATTTTATCTACCGAAAGTTGGTAGACTCCGGGCATGGATTTTACTTCGTTAGCGATTCCCTCACCCGATACAGCAAATAGTGGGTAAATTAAATCGCTTGTTGTCAAAACAGTTTCACGAACCATCCGGCGCAGTTGAGGATGAGTACGCAGACGACGGGGGCGATGTATAGGAAACATAAAATTTTATCAAGAAAAACAACGCAAATGGACACAAAATAAACCGTCACAAAAGCAGGCTAAAATTTTCCTGCCGTCAGACAGACTACAAACAGTGCTTAACTGTGCTTTGCCCTACTTTTAATCAAGTTGTGGGGCAATTTTGTATTCTACAGCTTGGTTGTATCTATCCGACGGGCTGGAAAAAAAACAACATAGTAAGCAATTCAAAATTCAAAATCGTAAAATCCTTTGTTGGCAAAATCGTGGCGAATTGAGGGTTGAAATTTAAACGCAAAGGGACGCAGAGGTAAACGCAGAGGCACGCAGAGAATTCGCTACTAATTCATGAAATATTGTACTTGGTAGCAAATAACTGACAATTACCAATGCCCCATGCCCCATGCCCCATGCCCATAATCTGTATTAAAAAACTCGGAAAATATAGGGATAACGGAAGGGTATATCAGGATTGCTGAAAACTCTGATGACCGCCCAAATTGTTAATCCCCAGTGTAATATATATCCTAGAGCTGCTAGTGGCCCCAACAATAATAGAGGTAACACTAACCAACCGAATAGAAAAAACAGCGCTCCTAGAATTCCTCCATAAAGCCAGACGTTAAAGTGGAAATTGATCGATTCTTTGGCGTTTTCTTTAACAACAGGATCGTCGGATACGAACAGTACGACGATAGGTATACCTACAGATACCAATGTCGTGCTGAAAAAAATCGCTCCATGCGACAAGGCGGATAGAAGCTTTCGCTTATCTGTGTCGTACATTGCTTTCTCCTATTTAGTCAGATTGTTGGTTATATTACGACCCTATCACGAGCATCGTTGTCTTAAGATTAAAAGACTTACCAGAGTCAAAAAAAATTAAACTAGCTAACAAACAGATACATTTATGTCTACTGAACTTCAGTCTGAACTTATTCAAGCAGTTGAACTTCGCCGCAACTTTGCGATTATTTCTCACCCTGATGCAGGTAAAACTACACTAACAGAAAAGCTGCTCCTATACGGAGGTGCTATTCACGAAGCTGGGGCGGTCAAGGCGCGACGGGCACAGCGCAAAGCGACCTCTGATTGGATGGCGATGGAGCAACAACGGGGTATTTCTATTACTTCCACGGTGTTGCAGTTTGAATACCAGGACTGTCAGATAAATTTATTAGACACTCCTGGACACCAAGACTTCAGTGAAGATACTTATCGCACACTTGCCGCCGCCGATAATGCAGTGATGTTAATTGATGCGGCAAAAGGTCTGGAACCCCAAACCCGTAAATTGTTTGAAGTGTGTAAGTTGCGAGGTATCCCAATTTTTACATTTATCAACAAGCTCGATCGCCCAGGAAGGGAACCTCTGGAATTGTTGGATGAAATTGAGCAAGAATTGGGATTGCAAACCTATGCAGTAAACTGGCCGATTGGTATGGGCGATCGCTTTAAAGGTGTTTTTGATCGGCATAAGCAAGAAATTCACCTGTTTGAACGCAGCGCCCACGGCAGCCGAGAAGCCCGTGATACGATTGTGGAATTAGGCGATCCAAGAATAGAAGAACAGCTAGAACAAAGCCTGTACTACCAACTGAAAAATGATTTAGAACTCTTAGAAGGAGTTGGCCCAGAGTTAGATTTGCAACTGGTACACCTCGGCAAAATGACGCCTGTGTTCTTTGGTAGCGCCATGACCAACTTTGGCGTAGAGTTATTCCTCAAGTACTTCCTCGAATATGCCCTCAAACCCGGTTCTCACTACAGCAGTGTTGGCGAAGTTCCCCCTACATACCCGGAATTTTCGGGGTTTGTCTTCAAGCTGCAAGCGAATATGGATCCAAAACACCGCGATCGCGTCGCATTTATCCGGGTCTGCACTGGTAAGTTTGAAAAGGATATGATGGTGAATCACGCCCGCATTGGTAAACTCATCCGTCTGTCTCGCCCGCAAAAACTTTTTGCCCAAGAGCGAGAATCGATTGATGTGGCTTATCCTGGCGATGTGATCGGTTTGAACAATCCTGGTGTTTTTGCGATCGGGGATACAATTTACACGGGACAAAAGCTCGAATATGAGGGGATTCCGTATTTCTCGCCGGAACTGTTCGCGTCTCTGAGGAATCCCAACCCCTCGAAGTCTAAACAATTCCAAAAAGGCGTTGCGGAATTACGAGAAGAAGGTGCTGTGCAAATTATGTATTCAACTGATGAAGCCAAGCGCGATCCAATTTTGGCGGCGGTGGGTCAGTTGCAATTCGAGGTGGTGCAGTTTCGCTTACAAAATGAGTATGGTGTAGAAACCATATTAGATTTATTGCCCTACAGTGTCGCCCGTTGGGTTGAGGGTGGTTGGGAAGCATTAGAAAAAGTGGGACGAATATTCAATACCACTACAGTTAAAGACAGTATGGGACGACCAGTGTTGCTATTCCGCAACGAATGGAATTGTCAACAATTACTGGGCGACCATCCAGAGTTAAAATTAAGCGCGATTGCTCCAGTATTTTCTAGTCAACAAGCAGTGGAGGAATAATTCACTTGACAAGCAAAACTTGGGCGCGGTTGATTTCCACGGCATCCGAGGTTCGCGCTTTTGCACAAACGTGGATCACTTAGAAGAGATTGGAGTGCCAGAATTTGTATGCCTTCACATGCCAAACCGTCTTTGGAGGCTGGTTTAGTTGCCCTCAAGCAGGGAAATTACCAAACAGCGATCGCTCAACTAGAACCTATTGCTAGCAGTCAAAGTAATGGTACTGCTAGCTTACAAGCCCAGGTTGGTTTAGTGATGGCTTATGCACGGATTGGAGAAGCCTCCAAAGCGATCGCTATTTCTCAGAATCTCATTGAGAGTAACAATCCGCAAGTTCAAGAGTGGGCAACACGCGCTCTCGAACACCTGACAAAACGTCAAAAACGCGATCAAGAATCAAAAAATGTCGAAACTGGATTTGTTGCTTTTGATAATTCAACCCCAGATTCAACCCCAGTTCCCCCCCCGGAAACTCCTACATTAGAGGAACAGCCAAAAGATCAAGTAATAGAAACCAAAACCGACGACACCCCGCCGATGGTGCCACTAGCTAGACTCAAAGCTACAGTAGCGACACCACTGCCAGCAGCAGGATCTGTACCCTTAAGCGGTTTCATGGGTTCTGTTACCCGCACCCAAGCGAAATTATTCGGCGTTATTTATTGGCGACAAGCACAACGCGCCAGAGCATGGCAACCCCTACGTAAACCGAAATTAATTCCCTTGCGGTTGTTGACAGCAGGAACATTCATTGCCCTGTTTTGGGTGATTCGGGAAATGCTGAAGTTAGCATTGGGATTCATCAACCAGACTTTAATCACACTACCTTATCTGGAGCCATTGGAGCTTTTATACCGCGACCCTACTAAATTGTTGCTAATAGTATTGGTGATTTTGATTGGAGTATCACCTTGGTTGCTGGATCTGCTACTGGCGAACT
The DNA here is from genome assembly GCF_020829685.1 of Nostoc sp. CHAB 5715. GTDB lineage: Bacteria > Cyanobacteriota > Cyanobacteriia > Cyanobacteriales > Nostocaceae > Nostoc. Next base: position 7,871 of record NZ_JAIVFR010000165.1, read on the forward strand.
TGTATGGTCAGCGAGAATTTTCCAAAGATGTATTGAATGCCCATAGCCGCGAAGCTGTTCGGGTGCTACAACGTTGTTGCCAACAGAGGCACTGGCCGTTACCCAAACTGCGGATTTTACCAATGGCTGCACCAATTATCCTGACTTATGGTAGTTTACCACGTAATGCCAGAATTGTTGTAAGTCAGGGGCTATTAGAGCAACTAGCAGATGATGAAATCGCCATTATCTACGCCACGCAGCTAGGGCATATTACTCACTGGGATTTTGCTGTGATGTCTTTGTTGCTGCTGGTGACACTACCAATTCATAAGCTATATCAGCAAGTATCGAACTGGGGAGATAAAATATCAGGGAAAATTTGGCGATCGCCGGTGACAATTCTGGCTAGTATTGTTTATGGAGTTTGGTGTTTGCTGACTGGGACTGCATTGTGGTTGTCGCGGTTGCGGCTTTATTATAGCGATCGCGTCGCCTCTGAAATTACTGGTAATCCCAATGCCCTGATTCGCGCTTTACTCAAAATCGCCATTGGCATTGCAGCTGATATCCAAAAACAGGAACAAACCAGTTGGCAACTAGAAAGCTTAAATCTCCTGACACCAGTAAGCTACCAACAGAGCCTTTCTTTAGGCACTATTGCCAGTAATTTATCTTTTGAATCCTTTTTGAAATGGGATACTGCCAATCCCTATCGCCGATGGTTTACAATTAATAATAGTCATCCCCTGATGGGCGATCGCATCGAACGCCTCTGCCAAATAGCCCGTCACTGGCATCTAGATACCGAACTACATTTTGCAAGCGAACCATCAAAAGTTAAGCGTCAGTCTTTCTTATTACAAATCGCTCCCTGGTTGGGAATTCCTCTAGGGGTTCTGTTTGCAGCTTTCGTCTGGCAAACCTTAGAACTTACTCAAGCTCTGCAAGAATTAAAACAAACTCAAACCCGGTTAATTCAGGGTGAAAAAATGGCAGGATTAGGACAACTACTTGCTGGAGTTGCTCATGAAATAAATAATCCTGTCAGTTTTATTTTTGGCAATCTCATTCATTTAAATGAATATACTCAAGAACTGCTAAATGTAGTGAAACTTTACCGTCAAAACTCCTCCCTATTGCCAAATGTCCAAGAAGAAATTGACAAGAATGATTTGGATTTTCTGATGGAAGATTTACCCAAAACCCTTGAGTCAATGAAAGTAGGAACAGAGCGGATTCGTGAGATTGTCCTATCACTGCGAAACTTCTCTCGTACAGATGAGGCTGAATTGAAGCCAGTAGACATTCATCAAGGATTGGATAGTACTTTGCTAATCTTAGGGCATCGGCTCAAAAACAATAATGAACGCCCAGCTATTGAGATTGTTAAAAAATATGCTACTTTACCTTTACTCGAATGCTATCCAGCGCAATTAAATCAAGTGTTTATGAATCTTCTAAGTAACAGTATTGATGCATTAGAGGAAAAATTTAAAACTATACAGCAAAGGTATTTGAATTTATCTAGAAAGTGTCCGACAATACCCTTAACTATCTGGATTACTACGCAAGTCGTTAATAACCAGATTGTAATTAGAATAGCTGATAATGGTCTGGGGATTCCAGAAGAGGTGCGATCGCACATGTTTGATCCCTTCTTCACTACCAAAGCACCGGGTAAAGGTACGGGGTTAGGATTATCTATCAGCCATCAAATAATAGTTGAAAAACATCATGGTCAGATTAAATGCTCCTCAAAACCAGGAGAAGGAACAGAGTTTTTAATTGAAATTCCCAGTGGTAATTAGAAGCGACTGGTTTTCGGGAATTCTAATATCAAGTTCGGGTGATAGATAATCCTAAC
>NZ_JAIVFR010000166.1 GCF_020829685.1 Nostoc sp. CHAB 5715
GGCTATGCTGGGGTTGGTAAATCTTCTTTAGTAAAAGAGATTCACAAGCCCATTGTCAAAGAACGTGGGGTTTTTATCTCTGGCAAGTTTGATCAGTACAAACGAGATATTCCTTATTCCACCATTGTTCAAGCTTTTCAAACACTTGTTAGACAAATTTTAACGCAGCCCGAAGCTCAACTTGCCACTTGGAAAAAGCGAATACAAGCAGCATTAGGGAACAATGGTAAACTAATCACAGATGTAATTCCAGAAGTTGAATTAATCGTTGGAGAACAGCCTCCTATCCCAGAGTTGGGGCCTGCCGAATCTCAAAACCGATTCAATTTAGTGTTTCAAAATTTTATCAGCGTCTTTGCTCAAAAAGAGCATCCACTCACTGTTTTTTTAGATGATATGCAGTGGGCAGACAACGCTACTTTAAATTTAATTCAAACCATCATTACTGGGTCTAGTATCCAATATCTCTGCTTCATTTTGGCTTTTCGAGATAACGAAGTAAATGTTGTGCATCCCTTTAGTTTAATGATGGAGAAGATTTGCCAGTATGGAGCAAGAATAACTGAAATTATCCTTAACCCCTTGAATCTTGTTTATGTCAATCAGTTGATTGCTGATACCTTGCATAGTTCAGTGGAACAAGTAGAACCTCTTGCTAAATTGATTATCCAAAAAACTGACGGCAATCCTTTTTTTGTCAATGAGTTTCTGAAAACACTGCATCAAGAAAATCTGCTGAATTTTAACCCTCCGCAATCCCCTCTTGGTAAGGGGGGACAGAGGGGGGTAAAAGGGGAGTGGCAATGGAATTTAGCTCAGATTGAAGCCCAAGGTATTACAGATAATATTGTCAGTTTGATGATTGGGCGGATACAAAAACTGCCAGCCGAAACTCAACAGGTGCTTAAGTTAGCCTCCTGTATTGGTAATCGTTTTGATTTAGAAGTTTTAGCGATCGTTGGTGAACAATCTATTGAAAAAACTGCGAATGCACTTGTTGATGCAATTTTAAGAGGATTAATTATCCCCATAGAGTCAGATGAAACTGGCCAGAAAAACTATCGTTTCTATCATGACCGAGTTCAACAAGCTGCATACTCTTTAATTGCTGATGAATCAAAGTCGGTAGTTCACCTGACAATTGGACGGCTTTTGCTGAAAAATGCTAGTCCTGAACAAGTGAACGAGCAAATATTTGATTTAGTCAATCAACTCAATTTCGCTGTGGATCTAATTATTGAACAGACAGAAAAAGATGAATTGCTACGGTTGAATTTAATCGCTGCTAATAAGGCAAAAGCCTCCACAGCCTACACTCCTGCTAAAAAGTTTTTTAGCGTTGCCATGAATCTTTTAGCTGAAAATGCCTGGATTGAACAATATGAACAAACATTCACTCTATTCAGAGAACTAGCTGAGTGTGAATTCTTAACAGGGAATTTAGGACAAGCGGAAGAATTATTTGAAATACTATTCATGAAAGCAGCATCTTATGTGGATAAATCTAATATTTATATGCTGCAAATCAGACTTTACCAAGTTGCAGGTAGGTATGAAGAGGCGCTGACATTGGGATTAGAAGCTTTAAAACTTTTTGGGGTGACATTCCCTGATACAAATGAGGAAGTACAGGCTGCGATCGCAATTGAAAAAAACCAGGTATTAACCAATCTAGGTAATAGACAAGTCTCTGATTTAATTAATGCTATAGTAATCCAAGATCCAAATATTAAAACAGTCATTAGTCTGTTGACGACTTTGGGCCCACCGACTTATCTCGGTAGACCTGATCTCTTTCCCTTAGTCGTACTTAAAGCAGTTAACTACTCACTCAAGTTTGGGAATACAGAAGATTCCTGTTTTGCCTACAGCATGTATGCCATGTTGTTAGTTTCTATCTTCCATGATATTCCTACAGGGTACGCATTTTCTGAGATGACAATTCAATTAAATGAAAAGTTGCATGACTTGAAACTTAGAGGAGTTGTTCTGCACATTCATGGAAGTCATATTAACGTTTGGCGTAACCATATTGCTACCGATATTCCATTTTTAGAGCGGGGATTTATCGGCTGTGTGGAAGCGGGTGATGTGACGATAGCGAACTACAATGGTTATCAAGGCTCGTGGCAAATTATCCAGTTAGGTTTTCCACTTGCAGAAACATACAAATCTCTAGAAAAATATACTGCATTCGCCCGCCAGTCTAAACATGAGACTGTCTATCAGACAATCAAACTACAGCAGATGCTACTGATGAATCTGCGCGGACTAACTCACCAAAATCTGACTCTAAGTAATGATGAATTTGATGAATTATCCGCTTTATCTATCATTACAGATGCAGGTTTTGTTAGTGGAATTATTTTTTATCATATTATTAAATTAATTATATTTTTTAATTATGGGAAATATCCAGAAGCATTTAGTTCTGCCTTAGAATTGTCTAATTTTCCAGTTACGACACTGGCATTACCAATTGAAACAGATTACATTTTATATTACTCACTGACTCTCACGGCTCTTTATTCAACAGTATCTGATCAAGAGCAAGAACAGTTTTTACAAACCTTGAAATCCCATCAGCAGCAATTGCAATACTGGGCTAACCACTGTCCTGCTAACTTCTTACACAAGTCTCAATTAGTAGCTGCTGAAATAGCTCGCATTGAAAATCGGGACTTAGAAGCAATGCGCCTGTATGAGCAATCAATTGCTTCAGCCCGTGAGCAGGGATTTGTGCAATATGAAGCTTTGGCTAATGAGCTAGGCGCTAAGTTTTACTTAGAACGGGAGTTTGAATTAATCGCCAAAACCTACTTACAAGAAGCTAAAAATGCTTATGTACGCTGGGAGGCATCTGCAAAAGTTAAGCACCTCGAAGAATCCTATCCTCAACTATTGCCGCAACAACAGCTTGTCTCTAACGGAACGTTTTTCAGCACAGGTGAACAGCTAGATTTTTTCTCGGTTGTTAAAGCCTCTCAAACCATATCTAGTGAAATTGTCTTTTCGCGGTTGTTGAAGACTTTAATGCAGATTGTCATTGAGCAAGCAGGAGCAGAAATTGGTTATTTATTGCTTGAATACGAGCAAAATTTGGTAATAGAAGTAGAAGCTAAATTTAATCACCAAGCAGAAAAGCTCAATGTTTATCGACCTGTATTAGAGGGTGAAATTTCACAGGTTATTCCGCAATCAATGCTGAATTATGTTCAGCGAACTCAAGAAACAGTGATTTTGCAGAATGCCACTGAGCCAAATCTATTTTCAAAAGACGAGTATATAATCCAAAAGCAACCTAAATCTGTACTTTGTTTACCGATCGCGCTTCAGTCGAAATTACTTGGTATTTTATATTTAGAAAATAATCTAATCTCCAGTGCCTTTACACAAGATAAACTTTCGGTACTAGAAATATTGACAGTTCAAATTGCCATCTCTCTGGAAAATGCTCGTCTTTATCAAGGTTTAGAAGACAGCCAAGAACAACTCAATCTAGCGTTGAAATCTGCCAAAATTGGTGTTTGGAGTTGGGATATTGCCAATGATCGCTTTGACTGGGATGAGGAGATTTATAAATTATTTGGGTTAACACCTGAAACCTTTGTTGGCACTTCTGAAGCAATTTTGGCTCGTCTGCATCCAGATGATCGAGGATTGCTGGCTCAATCGTTGAGTCGAGCAATTAACGAAGGTGTAGAGCATGATTTAGAATATCGAATTATTCGAGATGACAGCAGTATTCGCTACGTAGCCTGCCGAGGAAAAGCCTTTTTCAATGAAGCAGGTAAAGCAACACACATGAGCGGTGTTGTGCTTGATATTACAGATCGCAAACAATCTGAAGCCGAACGTATCCAACTGATTCAAGAGCAAACCGCCCGACAGGAAGCAGAAGCCGATCAGCAACGGGCAACATTTTTGGCTCAAGTCAGTGCAACACTCGCCTCTTCCCTCGATTACGAAAGCACACTAGGAAGTGTGGCCAATCTGGCTGTGCCTTACTTTGCCGATTGGTGCGCCGTTGATCTGCTGCAAGACAACCAATCAATTCATCGGGTAGCAGTTGCTCACCGAGATCCAGAGAAAGTGAAACTCGGTTGGGAACTCTATCAGCGTTATCCCAGAAAGTTGGATGCACCTGAAGGCGTGGCTAAAGTACTGCGTACAGGAGTTGCAGAAATGGTAGCTGAAATTTCAGATGCAGCTTTAGCAGAAGCCATCAAAGATCCAGAACATCTCCAGATTCTGCGTGAACTTGGTTTAAAGTCATGTATAATATTACCCTTGATGGCACGCGAAAGAATTTTTGGTGCAATTTCCTTTGTGACTGCTGAATCAGAACGTCGTTACAGCACGGCCGACTTGTCACTAGCTGAAGATGTTGCCCATCGAGCTGCGATCGCCATTGATAATGCCCGCCTTTACCAAGAAGCACAGCAAGCACAAACAACAGCAGAGCGAGCATTGGAGCGCATTGCCCGTCTTCAATCCATTACAGCTGCCCTTTCAGAATCCTTGACACCAGCCCAAGTATCTGAAGTCATTGTAGAGCAAAGCATGGCTGCTTTAGGAGCCAGTTCTGCTCTTGTCGCCTTGGTGAATGAAAATAAAACTGAACTGGAAATTGTGCGTGCAGTTGGTTATAACCAAGATTTGGTAGACGCTTGGCGGCATTTTTCCATCGATTCACCCTCTCCCTTAGCAGAAGCCGTGCGGACTGGGCAACCTATTTGGGCTGAACGAGCAGAAAATCGGGTGGCTAGTTACCCGCATTTGGCAGAAATTTACGCCCAATATGACATTGATGCCTGGATTTCTATTCCATTGATGGTAGAAGGTTGGGCTGTTGGCGGTATAACTTTAGGATTTGCCCAACTTCAACTACTTAGTGGAGAAGATCAAGGGTTTATCTTGGCTGTTGCTCAACAATGCGCCCAAGCGATCGCTCGCGCCCATCTTTATGAAGCCGAACGAACGGCGCGAAACGCTGCTGAATCAGCAAACCGCATCAAAGATGAATTTCTAGCCGTCCTCTCCCATGAATTGAGAACACCGCTTAACCCAATTTTGGGTTGGACAAAACTGATGCGAACCCGCAAGCTTGATCAAGTAACAAGCGATCGCGCCCTCGAAACCATTGAGCGCAACGCCAAGTTACAAACCCAATTGATTGAAGATTTGCTTGATGTCTCCCGCATCCTTCAGGGTAAACTTAACCTCAACTTTAGCCCCATTAATTTGATATCAGTCATTGAAGCTGCGATCGAGACAGTGCGTTTATCAGCACAGGCCAAGTCTATTGAGATTCAAACAATTATTGAATCTAGTGTGGGGCCAGTTTTAGGCGATGCCAATCGATTGCAACAAGTTTTTTGGAATATCCTTTCCAATGCCATTAAGTTTACTCCCACTGGGGGAGAAGTAAAAATTAAATTAGAACAAGTCGGCTCACAGGTACAAATCTGCGTCACTGACACAGGGAAGGGGATTGCACCTGAGTTCTTACCTTATGTCTTTGATTATTTCCGTCAAGCAGATAGTGCCACAACTCGAAAATTTGGCGGTTTAGGTTTAGGATTAGCGATCGTCCGGCATCTTGTAGAACTTCACGGGGGAACTGTTCAAGCCCAAAGCCTGGGCGAAGAACAAGGAGCAACTTTCACCGTCAAAATTCCATGCTTACAGGATGAAAGCAAAGGAATCAAGGATGCAAAAGATAACTTTTCACTTGTGGAAGATCAGCCCTTACCCTTGTCTGGCTTAGATATTCTCGTAGTGGATGATGACGCAGATATGCGAGAGTTTTTGCCTTTCATGCTAGAGCAATATGGTGCAACTGTGACTGCTGTAGCCTCAGCCATTGAAGCTTTAACTGCACTGAGTCAATCCCAGCCAAATTTGCTCATTAGCGATATCGGAATGCCAGAAATGGATGGTTACATGCTGATACGACAAATAAGGAGTTTACAACCAGAGCAAGGCGGGACAATTACAGCGATCGCTTTAACTGCTTATGCTGGTGAGATAGATCATCAGCAAGCGATCGCTGCCGGATTTCAACAGCATATTTCCAAGCCTGTAGATCCAGAAGAATTGGTGAAGGCGATCGCATTATTAGACTTATTACAAAATTGAAGAAGGCAGAGGGCAGGGGGCAGGGGGAGCAGGGGGAGCAGGGGGAGCAGGGGGAGCAGGGGGAGCAGGGGGGGCGAGTATAAAAGACTCGCTCACGAGTATCAAAGACTCGCTCACGAGTATCAAAGACTTGTCCACGAGTATCAAAGACTTGTCCACGAGTATCAAAGACTCGTCCACGAGTATCAAAGACTTGTCCACGAGTATCAAAGACTCGTCCACGAGTATCAAAGACTCACTCACGAGTATCAAAGACTCGCTCACGAGTATCAAAGACTCGCTCACGAGTATCAAAGACTCGCTCACGAGTATCAAAGACTCGCCCACGAGTATAAAAGACTCGTCCACGAGTATAAAAGACTCGTCCACGAGTATAAAAGACTCATCCACGAGTAAAAAAGACTCGTCCACGAATCTTAATTTAACGTGCGCCTCCCTTGGAGACTCACGTTAAATTACACAGGACTTACGCAGCGATGATTAGTCATTGCGAGCGGAACGCAGTGTAGCGTTCGCGGAGCGTCTCGTAAGAGAAGCAATCTCGTCAAGACTGGGATTGCAACTCTAAGAGACGCACTCGCGTTCGCAACGCTTGCAATGACGAAAGTACGTTGCCTTTGCGTAAGTCCTGTTACAGTTACAAATCATTCTCCCCCCTGCCTTTTCTTTGACTTCCACCTTGCTTCCCAGATGGATTAAGGTTAAAAACCATATCTTTCGTAGGGGCACGAGCCAGCTCATACGTGTCAACTTAACGTAAAAGCCATGTCCCGCAAGGAACTAAAGTTCCTTGCTAATAGCGAAAGTCATCTAAAGATGACTAAATATAGCCAAAAATCTTTAGTCTACTTCAGTAGACTAAAGCTTGGAGCCTTGAACTTTAGTTCGAGGCGGGTGAGGAAGCTTTCAGTTAAGCTACTTTTAGCTTAAGTTGACACCAATGAGCAATGCTGTGCCCCTACAGCATGGTCTATTTACGATCGCAGGATAATTAAGAAAAGCCTGAAAACTTCCTATTTTAGGTAATGCACATCACGATGCATTTCTACAGTGCGTAAGTCCTAAATTATTGAATTTTGAATACTTCGGCTACGCCCTTCCCTGCGGGACGCTGCGCGAACGGCTACGCTCAGGACAAGCTCAGGACAAGCTCAGGACAAGTTTTGAATACTTCGGCTACGCCCTTCTCTACGAGAGGCTGCGCCAACGGCTACGCTCAGGACAAGCTCAGTACAAGTTTTGAATTCGGAGCGAAGCGACGTGACGCTAGCTAAACAAGCGATTAAACTATGGATAATATCAAGCAATTGTTGCTTTTAGCACCACTTACATAAATTTAATTGCATTGTTACATCTAAAATCTCATCCTGTTATATCAAAAACCTATTATGTCAGTGTATCAAGATTGTGGGGAGACCACCGATTTGATTATTAGTGTTCACAACCAAGAAAACCTCGAATTACAAGCAAATGCCGCTCCTGTGGGTGCTCTTGCCACAAGACAAGGAAATTTTTCTACGTTTCTTGCTCCCCTGACTCAGGATACTTTTAAGCAAGTCGTTCAGGATGTCGAGCAAAAATTACAGATTGTCCATCAAACCTTGTCAATGCTGGATTCTCAAGGATTTGAAACTCTTCTGCAAGAAATGTTGCATTCGATTACCTTAAAAACCGGAGAATTACTGGGGGCAGACCGGACGACGATATTTTTATTGGATGAAGAAAAACAAGAACTCTGGTCGATTCTGGCTGAGGGGGAGGGCGATCGCTCTTTAGAAATTCGTATCCCCGCCGATAAAGGCATTGCTGGGGAAGTCGCCACCTTCAAGCGAGTTATTAATATTCCCTTTGATTTTTATAACGATCCGCGATCGCATTTTGCCCAAGAACAAGAAAAAAGAACTGGCTACCGCACCTACACCATGCTGGCTTTGCCATTATTGAATGAACATGGACACTTGGTTGCGGTAGTGCAATTACTGAATAAATTAAAATCTGGGAATAATCCCGATGTTCCACTTGCAGAGCGCATTGATACCAAAGGTTTTATCTGTGGTGACGAACAATTATTTCAAGAATTTGCCCCTTCGATTCGCCTGATTTTAGAATCCTCGCGCTCTTTTTATGTAGCCACCCAAAAACAAAGAGCAGTGGCGGCGCTGATGAAGGCGATCAAGTCTCTATCTCAAAGCAGTCTCGACTTAGAAGATACCCTGAAGCGGGTGATGGATGAAGCCAAGGAACTGATGAATGCCGATCGCAGTACACTATGGTTAATAGACCGCGATCGCCATGAATTGTGGACGAAAATCACCCAGGATGATGGTTCAACTAAGGAGTTGCGAGTCCCCGTAGGTAAAGGCTTTGCTGGTATAGTAGCGGCTTCTGGCAAGAAATTGAATATTGCCTTTGATTTGTACGACGATCCTGACTCTGATACTGCCAAACAACTCGATCAGCAAAATGGTTATCGCACCTGTAGCTTGCTTTGTATGCCAGTATTTAACGCAAATCAACAACTGATTGGCGTTACCCAATTAGTAAATAAAAAGAAAAATGGTGATTTTCCACCTTATAATCCAGCTGATTGGCCCAAAGCTCCCGACTGCTTCCAAGCTAGCTTTGACCGCAACGATGAAGAATTCATGGAAGCTTTTAATATTCAAGCGGGAGTAGCGCTGCAAAATGCTCAGTTGTTTGCCACAGTTAAACAACAAGAACAAATGCAACGGGATATTCTGCGTAGTCTTTCCAATGGAGTAGTTTCCACTGATAAAGCTGGGTTAATTATCGCCGCCAATGAAAGTGCCAAACGTTTGCTAGGACTGGAGCCAGAAGATCGGTTAGAAGGTAAATTAGTTACTGAGGCGATCGGCATCAAAGAAGGTGACTTTAGCAAGTGGTATCAGGATGCTTTACATGCAGCCGACTTAAAAGGCCGCCAGCAATATTACCCCGATCGCACACTCCTAACTACTGGTACAGAACAGCACAGTATCAATTTATCGATTAACACAATAGCTGATGCTAGCGACCAAGAGCAAGTCCGGGGGGCGCTGGTAGTAATGGAAGATATCAGTGATGAAAAGCGGCTCAAGAGTACGATGTACCGCTACATGACCCAGGAATTAGCCGAAGAATTGCTGAAATTGGATGACGCTAAACTAGGAGGCGATCGTAAAGAAGTTTCGATTTTATTTTCGGATATTCGCGGGTATACCACTTTAACGGAAAACTTACAAGCAGAAGAAGTGGTGAGTATGCTCAATGAATATTTTGAATCAATGGTGGAGGCAGTCTTTAAACATAAAGGCACTCTTGATAAATATATCGGCGATGCCATCATGGCTGTGTTTGGTTCTCCCTTACCGTTAGAAGAACACGCTTGGATGGCAGTGCAAACATCTTTAGAAATGCGCGATCGTCTGCACGAATTTAATCAACGTCGCTATACAGATGATAAGCCCAAAATTAAAATCGGCATTGGTATCAACTCAGATACCGTAATTAGTGGGAATATCGGCTCTAGTAAGCGGATGGAATTTACCGCCATTGGCGATGGCGTTAATCTTGGCTCTCGATTAGAAAGTGTCAGTAAACAATACGGTTGCGATATTATTATTAGCGATAACACTTTTAAGC
>NZ_JAIVFR010000167.1 GCF_020829685.1 Nostoc sp. CHAB 5715
GCTACTTTTATCCTAATCAGCTTAACCGTCCAGACTGCTGCTTTTTCAACATCAAGTAATGCCAAGCCTACACTGTACTCGCAGAGTCAGTGAAGGAGATGTCCCAAAGCAAAAGCTGCGATCGCTTCTTATGGTAAAGCAATTGCTCAAAATTCTCAATATGGCGCTGCCTACAACGGCCGGGGATTAGCCTACTTTGACTTGGGAGACAAGGAAAAAGCGATCGCAGATTACAATCAAGCACTTAGCATCAACCCTAACGATGCCGAAGCCTACAATAACCTGGGGAATGCCCGCGCTTCATTAGGAAATAACAGAGAAGCAGTTAAAGATTACAGTGAAGCGATTCGCCTGAATCCCAACTATGCCGAAGCCTACAATAACCGGGGAAATGCCCGCGCCACCTTGGGAGAAAAAAGGGGGGCGCTAGATGATTTTGACCAAGCAATTCTCCTCAATCCCAAATATGCGATCGCCTATAATAACCGAGGAAATGCTCGTGCTGCCAATGGAGAACCACAGGGTGCGATCGAAGATTACAATCAAGCCATTCGCCTCAACCCTAACTTTGCCGCGGCCTACAATAACCGGGGAAATGCCCGCGCTACTAATGGAGACAAGCAGGGAGCGCTCAAGGACTTACAACAAGCAGCAAGCATTTTTCAAAGTCAAGGCAACAATGACTTATATCAACAAGTGATGAAAAACATTAAAGAACTTGGACAGTAGGGAGTGGGGAGTAGGGAGTGGGGAGTGGGGGATGAGGGAGCAGGGGGAGCAGGGGGAGCAGGGAAGAAATAAGCAATGAATGCCCAATGCCCAATACTTCGACTTCGCTCAGTACAAGTGCCCCATGCCCAATGCCCCATGCCCAATACTTCGACTTCGCTCAGTACAAGTGCCCCATGCCCAATGCCCCATGCCCAATACTTCGACTTCGCTCAGTACAAGTGCCCCATGCCCAATGCCCAATGCCCAATGCCCCATACCCAATACCCTATTCTTCAATAATCGGGCTGCGGAGGTCTTCTACCATCAGTTGAATTTCTGCTGGAGGAGGTGGGGTTAAGCGCGAAACTACTAGGGTAACAGCGAAGTTAATTAGCATACCCAAAGTACCAATTCCTTCAGGGGAAACCCCAAAAAACCAAGGTTGCATACCCCCAAACTTGACACCGATAATGTAGATTATCGTAAAAATTAAACCCGTCAACATGCCTGCGATCGCACCTTCAGAATTGGTGCGTTTGTCGAAAATCCCCAGGAAAATCACCGGAAAGAAACTAGCGGCGGCTAAACCGAAGGCAAAAGCCACCACCTGACTAACAAATCCTGGCGGATTCACCCCAAAATAGCCGGCGAGGACGAGGGAAAAACCTACCATGATTCGCCCGACAAACACCCGTTTTTGTTCTGAGGCTGTGGAATCTATGATCCGGTAGTAGATATCGTGGGCGATGGAACTGGAAATTACCAGCAATAAACCTGATGCTGTAGACAAAGCAGCAGCCAAACCGCCAGCCGCTACCAAGCCAATCACCCACGGAGGCAGGTTAGCTATCTCTGGGGTGGAAAGCACAATGATATCTGGGTCGATCTTTATTTCATTAGTGTCTTTATTTGGAGTTAACTGGAGACGCCCATCCTTATTTATGTCATCAAAACCCAAAAGTTTAGTTTTTTCCCACTTCGCCGCCCAGTCTAGCTGCTGCACTTCTGCAACCGTATGATTGTGCAGTGAATCGATCAGGTTGTAGCGGGCAAACATAGAGACAGCTGGAGCAGTTGTATAAAGAATGGCAATAAATAGTAGTGCCCAACCAGCAGAAAAGCGAGCTGCACGTACACTCGGTACTGTGTAAAACCGGACAATTATATGGGGTAAGCCAGCCGTGCCTACCATCAGAGCAATGGTAGTGAACAGCACATCCAGCATCGACTTATTCACAAATGGCTCAGTATACTGCTTAAAACCCAGGTCAACTTGGATATTATTGAGTTTTTCTCCAATATCACTGAAGGTAAATGCTAGTTGGGGAACAGGATTACCAGTGAGAAACCAGGCGATCGCGATCGCTGGAATCAGGTAAGCAAAAATCAACACACAGTACTGTGCTACTTGTGTCCAGGTAATGCCTTTCATCCCTCCCAACACAGAGAAAAAGCCGACGATCACCATGCCGATGATCACGCCTGTATTGATATCTACTTGTAAAAAGCGGCTAAAAACAATGCCCACGCCCCGCATTTGTCCAGCAACGTAGGTGAGGGAGACGAAAATGGCTGCAACTACTGCCACCAGACGGGCAATATTAGAGTAGTAGCGATCGCCTACAAAATCTGGCACTGTATACTTACCAAATTTCCGTAAGTAGGGAGCTAGTAATAATGCCAGCAGTACATAGCCGCCAGTCCACCCCATTAAATAAATAGAACCGTCGTAGCCCAAAAAAGAAATCAGCCCCGCCATTGAAATAAACGAAGCTGCGGACATCCAATCAGCGGCGGTAGCCGCACCATTAGCAATTGAAGGTATCCCTTGACCTGCTACAAAAAAGTCTTTACTATTTTCGACTCGTGATTGCCAACCAATATAAATGTAGGCGAGGAAGGAAAGTCCAACTAATACAATAGTCCAAATTTCAACTGACACGGTTTTTCCTCACTTCCTGATATTGTATTTATGACTTTGCTTGCTGAGATTGTATTTGCGGTCTAGCTTCTCCATTTGGAAGGCATAAATGAAAATCAAGGCCACAAATACCAGGATTGACCCTTGTTGCGCCATCCAAAAGCCAAAGGGTACGCCAAAAAACCGTATCCCATTCAAAGGTTGAACCAACAAAATACTAAAAACGAGGGAAACCAATGCCCAGACAATTAAAAGATTACGAATTAAAGCAGTATTAGCACGCCAATAAGAACGGCGCTGATCTTCATCCATTGTTGTTCATCATCATTGCGTTGGTGTATCAAAATAATACCAATAAGCCGTTAATATCCTGTCCAATGACTGTATTAATTTTTAAATTATTTACTAAATAATATTTAACAATATAGTATTAAATCAAACTAAGTAGTAACTAGCTGAGAATTAACCCATAGTCAGTTATCAACAAATGTTGGCTGATGAAGGTGAAACATCCAATAAATCATTAATTATGAAAGTATTTTATACAATATATTTACTATAAAATACGTATTAATGACTAGAAAGTTTTCACATTAAATGCTAAAACTTTTATTATTAAAGCTATACAAGCAATTGACGATCCTAAAGTGAGTAAAATTAATTTTAAAAATATACGAGTAATTACCATAGGCTTTTACGTAGTATTTTTAATAACATTTTAGATAACGAGCTTGTTATTACAAACATGGGGCATTACCAAAATCTAGTAAATTATTATATAAATAACCAGCATCACCATAGATTTTTTAACTAGTTTTGGAAGCCCGCAAAAATAACTTACCTAATTTATTTGTGAGCAATCTTGATTCTCAAGGTTTGCAATTTTTAAATTGGATAACTTTTTCGTGCGTGTCTTCAGAAAGCACGGATTTCAGCTTTAACCATACCACAAGCCAGAATATATGTTTATCGAAACACTAATCACAAACCCGATTTATTTTTTCAGAATCGTTGCCATTGTCATATTCTCCATTACTTTGCATGAACTTGCTCACGGCTGGGCTGCGATGAGTCAGGGAGATAACACTCCACAACAAACAGGCCATCTGACGCTTAATCCTGTAGTTCACATGGGCAAAGAATCAATCATCTTTCTCTGTCTCATGGGTATAGCTTGGGGACAAATGCCCGTCAACCCATCTAAGTTTCGTTCTGGCAAGCTAGGCAATATTTTGGTATCAGCAGCAGGCCCATTGTCGAATCTGGCTTTAGGCATTCTATTTATTGTGCTGCTCAAACTTTTCTTTAACCCTAGTCTTTCAGGACTCTTGAGTGTCGAATTTCTTTACCTAGCGGCTCGAATTAATCTGACGTTATTTCTGTTTAATCTGCTGCCAATTCCACCACTAGACGGCTTTCATGTCTTCAGTGAAATTTTTCCTCAACTAAAGCCACTGCAATATAACCAATTCGGACTCTTTGCCATGATGCTTCTATTTATAATTCCGGGTTTTGGGATAGGACTTGGTAGCATTGCTGATTTATTTATCCAGTCAGGGTTGAGGATGTAAACAGTAAATTTTTAGGCAAAGGCAAAGGAATATTTGAATGAAAATCAAGCAAAAAATTGTGGCTACTGCTACTAGCATTGCCTTGAGCATTGCTGCTGTACTTCTGCCATCTGGAGAATCAATGGCGAGTATTTTACCTGTAAGTCAATATAGTAATCAATGGCATTCTGTAAATAATCATTTAGTTAAATACCCTCACGAAATAAGTCAACAATTAATAGTTGTACAACCAGGGCTATTTAACTCTGTATTAAGCAATTTGGGAATTGAAAAAGATAATTTGCTCGCCTGCTTGAATCAGGAGCGATCGCCGTTAACCTCTTCCATTGATTTATTGATGAGATTATTGATTATTGGAAGCTTTGGTTCTATGGGAGTTGCAGGTTATTCTTCTTTTGTAGAACGCTATTTCCAAATCCTTAATAAAGATATAAAAATCATTTACTACAGTCTTTTTTTATTATTGTCTTTACAGATTATAGTCAGTTTTATTGGAACTACGTCTTCATCCACAAGTCCAATTAATTCTGCGATACGCCCAAACTCTAGCTGTATTTTAGGAAACCCATAGAATTGCTATAGCAATCCTAAATCATCCATGAGAGACAAGAACCCCAACTTGTCAAATAAGTTGGGATTATAGTTATTGCATATACCAATCTTATTTAATTTGTATATACAATCCAATACGCTTGGCTTTGTAAAAAATTGCTTTGTTGGGTTGCGCTTTGCTTAACCCAACAAAGCCCGGGAAATGTTGGGTTTCGTTCCTCAACCCAACCTACATAGTTTAAGGTTTTTAGCGTTAACTGAACTGTATTGATATACAATCTAATTGTCTACACCGACAGAAATAAGTTTGCTGTAATATTCAGTTTTGGCATAGATGCTGATAATACTATCACCAACTGCAAAAAAAGTACCTTGTTGCTCATCTTTAGAGAATTGCAAATTGGGATATCTAGCAGCAGCTTCTTCAGCAGTCATCGGTTTTGCTTCCATTTTATCTGGCAATACTCCAGTACAACCAATGTAAAATACCAAGGGAGATATCTTATCTTGGTAGATATTTTCTACATATTGTTCTAGCTTGTTATTTGCCGTCGTTAAAGCTGCAACCATTTCCTCTTTGCTGATCTGCTTACCAGCTTGTTTATCCTGTAACAACTGCGCCAAACTATCAGCATCAACTTTCTTAAGAATACCTACGACTATGCCATTTTGCTTAAGCCCAAGAAAATCATCAAAAATTGGTTTCATCAACTCGTCAACTTTTGTAATCTTGGTGCGTGATGATAGTAGCCTGTGCCGAACAGCGAGATTTTCATTCAATGCCATCTCAAAAGTAGGCTTGATGATAATTTCTCCAGTGATTTTATCATAAAGACGATACATTCTATTCAAAAATTTATTACCCGAATGAAACTTACTAAGGTTAAGAATATCTTGACTGCCGATATCAATTTTATAGCTCAATCTTGAGTCAAGAGTCCCATTAACTAGAGCTTCATGGATGTCTGTATATTCATTAGTTGTAGGGAAGTTGATGTAAACATTTTTAGATAGATAGTGCTTTTTAAACTCATCTAACTGTCCTGCTACAAATACATCTGACTCCTTTCTTAAGTGAGCAGAAATAATACTAGTAATTACTTTAATTTCTGCGAGTTCATTGAATAGTCCATCAATGTTGCTGTAACAACTATTTGCAGCTACTAGCGGCAAGTTATCTAACTCAATGGTATGTTCAGCACGAAAGTCAAAATCTTCTGCATCTAACACACCCTTTTCTTTTAGCAAGTCAAAAGCTTTTTTACTGCTGATTTTGACTTGTAAAGACTTGACGTTTATTTTGCCGTCGCTAACAATTGTGTAATTATTAAAGCTATTGAGGTCATTTACTAGCAAACCTGCTACCTCAATAGTGGGAGTTTGGTCTTCAAATTTGGCTAGTTTGACTTTACGTTTGATAAGCATATTGATAGTAGCAGTATTGCGATTAAACTGAAACTCGCCCATACCAACATACTCAGCATTATCTATATTTTCTGTTCGCAACCACGGCTGAAGCAGTTCCCCATTTTCGTTTCTCACACCTTTAACGCGCTTAATACCTGTTCTTTGATAATGTTCTTGCAGGTGCTTGATATTGACGATAATATTGTTGCGATATTGTGTAAAAATTTGGATTAGTTCTACCAGAGAAATTTTCTTATTCGTCATATTGCTACCTTCCATATAAAGGTCAAGAATCTTTTAATGCCTGTTAAACTGTGGAAAATTGAAGGGCAAACCCACAATAAATTGATGCTACATACCACACAACTATTGTGTGTTCACGTTCGCATTCACGAACTAGCTAATATCGCGTTTATTTACTACAAACTTTGGGCATTGCCTGGTAAACTTTGCGTTGCATACTCACCGGATATTCTTGTATAGTACAATTGTATCATGACAAGGACAAATTGTGTAGGCGTAGCCCGTAATAGTAGTCTGTCAATAAATTGATGGTAAGTAAGTTCGTAGTAAGGACTTTAGTCTTTATTTTCTAAGCACTAAAGTGCTTACTACAAACCCAGGACTTACGCAGCGATGATTAGTCATTGCGAGCGGAACGCAGTCAAGCGTTGCAATCTCGTCAAGACTGGGATTGCTTCGCAATGCTTGCAATGACGAAAGTACGTTGCCTTTGCGTAAGTCCTAAAACCATCAAAACTAGCTTGACAGACTAAGTTTCGTGAAAATTTGGCAAATCTTCGCGATCGCCTCCCCCCAAATCCAGAATAGACTACATGGGGCTACGAATTTACAGGTTTTGTGCAAAGCGTACCGTGATAAAACTGAAAAACGCGTTAGCGAAGCTTACCGTTCGCGTAGCGTTCCGAAGGAAAGGTATCGCCTAGACTAAAATTCATATTGAACTAAGTAAAAATGCCATTCGACTTACTCAAAATGAGCTTTTACTTACTCAAAAGGAGCTTTTACTTACTCAAAATAAGCTTTTACTTTCTCATTTTGGTGTTTTCCGCAAGCAAAATCAGCTTTGACTTTCTCAAAAGCAGCTTTTACTTTCTCATTTTGGTGTTTTCCGCAAGCAAAATAAGCTTTGACTTTCTCAAAAGCAGCTTTTACTTTCTCATTTTGGTGTTTTCCGCAAGCAAAATAAGCTTTGACTTTCTCAAAAGCAGCTTTTATAGCAACAGCCAAGGTGGTTAGGACATTAACAGATGATAAAACTTAGACACAAAGCGACTTTTCACCCAGTCCCCAGTCCCTTGCTATACTTTCTCATTTTGGTGTTTTCCGCAAGCAAAAGCAGCTTTAAAGTTCAACCCAACCTACGCATCTGTTTCATTTTTTTCTAGAATTGTTATCAGGAGTAAGAATTCAGAATTAATTCTGACCGAAAAAAGTGAATTAATTAGGACTTACGCACGCTCTACGAATTCTTGGCGTTCTTGGCGTCTTGGCGGTTCGACAAATTAAGCTTTTGGGCGATTTTTGCGTAAGTCCTATTAATATCTAACGCCATGTGCGACTTTCTCTCAAACCTAACCCCCAACCCCTTCCCTACTAGCGTTGGGGAGCAAAAATCAAAGCCTCTCTCCTAAAAGGAGAGAGGTCAGAATATTAAGTCGCACATCGCGTTATCTAACCTTCAAGTAGTTGACGTGCATAAGCGATCGCTTCTACTGTTGTTGAAACTTTCCCCTCAGCTTGTGCTACACCAATTTCTCTCAACAGTTGCCCGATAATTGGCGAAGCTGGAATATCTAATGCTATAATCAACTCCTTCCCGCTCACTAGTGGAGTGGGATGAGCGACCAGATCATCAGGGTTCAGGTAGCGGTTGATCAAAGGTGCCCAAATAAGGCAGCGTTTTGCTTTGGTTTCCATTGCTATGTGTAGTGGCTTGTCACCAGACATCGCCTCTACCAAAATATCAAGTGCTACAGCTAAGACTGCCATAGCGGGAAAGACAATATCTGCGTCATGAAAGAAAAAGTATTGTTCTCGCAAAGACATATCGACTACTTGAAGCTGCGGTAACAGTTTCAAGGCAGTGGTTACACCTCGGATTTCGGCACGACTATAAGTTAGTTCCTGTAGTTCTATTTCTGCTAACTCTGGAACTGGGTTAACAAGACAAGCAAGTTTGGCAATACCTAACCAAGTGGTTTTGATACTATCGCGGACATATTCTTGCAGTTTTTCCCCTAATTGTTGCCAATTTTGGCTGAGTAAGGCAGCTGCTTCGTCAACTGCTGCTAATTTTATCAAGCTTTCACGGGTGGCGTTTTTGAAGAAAGGCGCAAGTAAACCATCTTCCCAAGCACTTGTAATCCAGGGAGTACCCTGAGAATTGCTGAGTAGGTAGCCAATTTCTACCCTAAGTCGTTCGGCTGCAACTTTGCTGATATGTGATGCCAAAGAACGAATTGCGGCTTGGGTAGCTGGCTCAATAGTAAAACCTAGTTGGGCGGCTTGACGATAACCTCGCATTAACCGTAAAGGGTCATCTTCTAGGTTCGCAGGTGATACCATTCGCAAAATGCCTTGTTGCAAGTCTACATAACCTTGCAGAGGATCGATGATTTCTTGGGTATGGGGATTATAAGCGATCGCATTTACTGTAAAGTCCCGTCTGTGCAAATCAACTTCTAAACTATCTCCTTCTTGTTGGGCAAAGTCAGCCGTGGCGTGGGGAAAAACCACACGCGCAATTTGTCGTTCTGCATCGAGTAACACAAAACCAGCTTTGTAATGATGAGCGATCGCTCTCGCTACCTTTACCGCTTTAGATGGTATAACAAAATCTAGATCCAGATATCCGCGAGTTCTGCCAAGGATAGCATCTCGGACAGCGCCACCTACCATGTAAGCTGGTTGTGGCAAGAATTCCAAGCTGAAAGGCCAATTTTCGGGAGCTAGAGTAGAAGGAATCGATTCAGGCATTGTAATAAAAATCAACCCAGCAACTCATGAATAACAGTTGGGCTTACGTTAGATTAACAATAAAGGCCCCTGGAGTTGGTTCTATTATGTGTATTTGCGTGAACTGCCACTATGTAGACAGCTGTGTTACCTATCATGCCGTAGAAGGGCAGCACCAACAGCCTCACTTGACCGAAACACCAAATTTTGATCCGAATGAACCTTCTATCAATGTCAACATTCGGACTAAAGATGATGTAATTGAAATGGAATGGGATGTTGTTGGTTGTCTGAGCTTTAAGCGAGAAACGGGTAAGTGGTCGAAGTTGCGTCCTGGTGAATTAGTGCCGACTTGACAGAAAATGATTGGTGTATCTTACAGCTATTTTCAGCTAAATAGACAGGCGGTAGGGACACAGCAATGCTGTACCCTTACGACAGATGTGCTTCAAATACATGATTTCTGCTGTAATGAGATTTTGTCCTTCAACGATCGCTAATTCATGGTACAGGGAGGAGATGTGAGGAAAGCGATCGCAGAAGATAAAAAAGCTAGCCAAGAGAAACCAGCATGACCAACCCACAGCGACTAGACCACTTACCC
>NZ_JAIVFR010000168.1 GCF_020829685.1 Nostoc sp. CHAB 5715
TATGGCAAGTGTGATAGTAAATTTATCAAAGAAGACCCAAAGGCGGGGGGGAAGAAAACCTGACAATTCAGATTATACGGAAAAGCTAACGATTAACGATCCGGCAACTTTTGCTCTGACTTTAAACTGGTCGGAAAATAACCTCCAGCGCCAAGCAGGTGGTAAACGCACAGATAGTTTGTGGGCTTGGAAGTGGGGACGAAAAGAAGATGGTAACTGGGGTGTTATCGACACCAACTTTGCTAGCGATGGAGATATAGACGCGATTACTGCCTTGATTTTAGCATCACGGCGTTGGAATCAACCCGAATACCTAAAACTGGCAAAACTCAAACTACAAGATTTGTGGAACTTGTCCACTATCTCAAAAACCCAAGGTGAGCGCTACCTGTTACCAGGGCCTGTAGCTGCATTTGTCCCAGATGCATCTACCGTTTACCTGAATCCTTCTTATTTTGCACCCTATGCTTTTCGCATCTTTGCACAAGTTGATCCCCAACATGATTGGTTGAGTTTGGTAGACAGCAGCTATCAAGTGCTAGAAAATTCCGCAAAGCTTTCTAGCGTAGGTTTACCCAGTGATTGGGTAGCTCTAAATACCAAAACAGGACAATACCAAACCCTACCAGCATCTAGCACTCTGAAGAGTTTGTATAGTTTTGATTCCTATCGAGTTTGGTGGCGTTTGTCGTTGGATGCTGCCTGGTTCAACTCACCCCAAGCGCAGCGCTATCTAGTGACATCCACTCAGCACCTGCAAAAACTGTGGGGTAAACAGTCGATACCAGCACGCATTGATCTGCAAGGGAAACCATTAGTGGATTACGAAGCTACATCCCAATACGCTATGTTGTATGCCGCCATGCAGGTAGTGGAACCAGCGATCGCTCAAGAACTGCTTGTGAAAAAAATACTGCCTCAATACAAGCAGGGAATTTGGGGAGACCAATCTGCTTATTACACCCAGAATTTGGCTTGGTTAGGATTGCTACCTCCAAAGACAATTCCCCAGCGATTGCTTAAATGATATCCTCTGACGCTGAGTTAGGGTACAAGCTTCCCAACTAACTTTTACTACCGACAGATTGACTGCCGTTGATTTTTTAAAAAAATCTGAGGGGATAATTTTGAAGTTCTAAAAACAACAAAACACCTGTGCTTTTTACGTCAAAAAAATTCAGTAAATTCACACTATAATCACGCTCTACCATGAAGCAATTGTTTCATCTTTCCCAAATTAGTAAAAAAGCAATTATTGTTACTTCTTGCTTTTTTTTGTTTCCTAGTTCATTATTGAGCGCTCAAGCTCAAACTAAAGCTGATCTGCAACAAGAAGTAACTTTATTAGCTCAAGCAACGACATCAGAAAATACTAGTAAAGCAGACTTAAAAGCTCCTAGTGCTAAGAACCTGGCAACTTACATCCTAGAATTTAATCGTAGTCCGATTGTGAGCAACCGGATGCGCTTGCGCGGGGTTTACTCAGAAGGTCGTCTTGCCTTTACACGTCCTCGTGGCTGGAAACTAGATCGGGGTAAGGTACAAGCTTTAATCCGTTTTCAACACTCACCAGCACTGTATGCTAATCGCTCTAACCTGACCGTGCTATTGAATGGCATC
This sequence comes from Nostoc sp. CHAB 5715, assembly GCF_020829685.1. Classification (GTDB taxonomy): domain Bacteria; phylum Cyanobacteriota; class Cyanobacteriia; order Cyanobacteriales; family Nostocaceae; genus Nostoc. The sequence goes on from NZ_JAIVFR010000168.1 coordinate 1,621, forward strand.
AGTGTTGGTAGCGTACCACTCAATCGCAAAGAGTCCCAAATAGGTCAAGTACTGTTCAATATCCCACCAAAGCTGCTGCAAGACTACAACGAACTCATATTGGTGGCACAGCAGAATAACAGCCTCGAATGTAGCGACCCTAGTAGTCCCGACTTGTGGACAGAGATTCTGCCAGATTCCAAATTAATCTTGAACTTTGAACGGCAGCCGATTCCCCTGAATTTCAGCCGCTATCCTTATCCTTTCTTTGACGAATTCGGCTTAGAAACTAACCAAATTGCTTACTTGCAACCGAGTCAAGTTGATCAATCCTGGTTGACAGCAGCAGCTCGCTTACAAGCGGCATTGGGGAGAATCGCAGATTTTCGCCCGATTCAGACGAGCGTGGTGTCTGATGTCGCAAATGTGAAGGCTAATGATCGCTTGGTCATCATTGGCACTCCCAACGAGCAACCAACCTTAAATACTTGGAAGAATTTGCCTCTGAAAGTCATCAGCAATCAAATTCTTGATCGTGATAATAACCTCGTACCAGATGAAACAGGGGTGTTGATTATAACTAAAGCTGAAAAGAGCGGGGTTCCGGTTTTAATTGCTACTGGCAACAGTGCAAAAGCTGTAGAAAAGGCAACCCAATTTTTATCACAGCCAGACTTGCGGAAAATGGGTACTGGTCAGGTGGTTTTTGTCGATACCCTCAAGGAAGGTTCGACACCAGGGCTGCGCCAATGGCCTCGTTATTTGCCAGAACAAAATTCTTTTAAACTGGGCGACATCAAAACCCAAGTAAATGGTGAGCCGTTTAGTGATGTGACTGTACGTGGGATCGGAGCGCCGCCAGTTGAAATTGATTTTCGGGCTTTACCAGATGATAGATTTCTCCGGGGTAGTTCGATGAATCTGGTATACAGCTACGGGCCACAGGTTAATCCGCGAACTTCTGCGATCGAAGTTTTACTGGATGGAGTTTTCATTGGTGGGGCACGTCTTGATTCTGAGTCGGGAGAAACTCGCAAAAACCTTAAAGTCAATTTGCCGGAAAACTTGATCAAACCCAACTCGAAACTGCAAGTTTTCTTGCGGATGAATCCGAGAGAACCGTTTGATAAACAAAACTGTCTTCAGCCACCAGATCAACAACTGACAGGTACGGTGCATTCTGATACTAGCTTCGATCTGAAACGGGAAATCTCTACACAACTACCAGACTTGAACCTGCTGAAATTCGGTTTTCCCTTTGCTGCACCACAGGATTTGTCTCAGACAGCGATTGTCGTGCCACAAATCCCCTCGAAGACAGATGTGTTGACCTTGTTAGCTTTTAGCGAACGCTTAGGAAGGCTTAGTCAAGCAGATGCTGTCAAACTAAATGTTTATACACCGGATGCTTTGCCAACAAAAGTCCGTAAAAATGACCATTTGGTAGGAATTGGAACGCGAGAAGACTTTCCTTTTCCCGAAGTATTTAATTCCACTGGCTTCAACTTGAGTCAGGCATATTCCCGTTCTTCTGCCAATGCTGTGGTTCAGACCCCGCAGGATACACAAGGGATGATTAAGCAAATTATCTCTCCTTGGAACAGCGATCGCGTTGTTCTAGCTTTAACTTCTCAAACTGAAACTGGTTTAGAGCGAGTGCAACAAGTCCTGAATCAAGACCCGTGGTTCTTCCAACTCAAAAAGGATACGGTGCTAATTAGTAGCGATCAAAAAGACCCAGTTTCCTACGATACTGATGCTTATCAACTACAGTTTTTCCAAAGCGCCCCAAACACTCGTCGCTTGGAAAATACTACTATCCTCAGTAAGGCATCACGTTTTTTACAAGAAAATTGGCTATTGCTGCCTGTAGGCATTTTCACTGTGTCTCTAATTCTTTACGGGATTCTTCAGTTGTATCTCAAGCGCTTGAGTCCTGACAAAAAGTAGACACTTTCGGTCAGGTATCGCCCATCTTAAATTTAAATTTCAAAATTTAGATCCAAAATGTCTTCTTCCCCACATACATCGCCCCGGAAATCACGCGATCGCCAGCGCTTAAAATTGAGTAATTGGTTGATTGATATTACCCCCCGATTTTTTGACCGCACTCTTCAAAAGGTTGGTGTAAAACAGTTTAAGTGGTTTATCTTGCTGTTATTGGTACTCTCTGTGCCACTGATTGTTACTCCGATAGAAGTTTGGCAGCAGGGATTGGTAGCAGTGTTTCTCGTGCTACTCGGTCAACTGGTGATACACGCAGAGTTTCAAGAGTCTTCTTCAGAAATCAGCCACTATTATCACCTGTTTATGCTGTGGCTGAGTTTGGTAACAACGCTGCGTTATTTATACTACCGCACCAGCTATACTCTTAACTTTGATGGTTGGCTCAACAGCATCGCTTGCGTATTCTTGTTCGCTGCCGAACTTTATGCCATCCTCACCTTGGTATTGGCATACTTTCAAACCCTGAAAATTCAAGAACGCCAACCAGTTAATCTGACAACCATTCCTCAACAGGAATGGTTCAAAGTTGATATCTACATCCCTACTTACAACGAAGATGTGGAGATTGTTCGTAAGACGGCTGTGGCAGCCTTGGCCTGTGATTATGCTCCTGATAAAAAAAAGGTTTATGTCCTTGATGATGGTCGTCCAGAAAAGTATAAAGAGAACGACCCACGCCGAGAACAGTTTAGCAAAAGACGAGAACAGCTACGGCAAATGTGCCAAGAACTTGGCTGTATACACATGACGCGGGACAATAACGATCACGCTAAGGCTGGTAATATCAATACCGCCTTTTACAAAACCGACGGTGATTTAGTGTTGATTTTGGACTGCGACCACATCCCATCGCGGCAAATTCTCTTGCATACAATGGGTTTTTTCTTCGATCCCAAAGTATCGTTTGTCCAAACTCCCCACTGGTTCTATAACCCCGATCCCTTCGAGCGTAATTTGGTCACCAAAGGTAGAATACCCGCAGGCAATGAACTGTTTTATAAGGTACTGCAAAAAGGTAACGATTTTTGGAATGCCGCATTTTTCTGCGGTTCCGCAGCATTAATCCGTAAATCCCATGCTTTAGAAGTTGGGGGAATTGCAGTGGAAACCGTGACGGAAGATTGCCACACTGCCTTGCGATTGCATTCGCTGGGTTACAAGTCTGTCTACTACGACAAAATTATGGTGGCTGGTTTAGCGCCAGAAACGTTTTCTTCTTACGTAGGACAACAAGTGCGTTGGGCAAGGGGGATGGCGCAGATTCTGCGATTAGAAAACCCCATTTTTAATCCGAAGCTGAACCTGACATTTGCCCAACGGATTTGTTACTTTAGCGCGACTTCGCACTTTTTGTATGGCTATCCTCGACTAATATATGCGATCGCTCCTACACTATTTCTATTATTTGGCGTTAACTCTGTCCAAGGTTTGGGTTTAGAAACTCTAGCCTACGCCCTACCCCATATTCTCCTCTCCCTTTTTACTAACTACATCATTTACAAAAATGTTCGTTTCTCCTTCTGGAATGAAATTTTTGAATTTGCGATGGCTTTCCAGGCTGGGTGGGTGACGATGTTAGCGCTGTTTAATCCCAAGCTGGGTTCATTTAACGTTACCGATAAAGGAACGTCTATAACCAAACGTACTTTTGATTGGGAATCGATGCGTGGTCTTTTGGTAGTGACAGCACTAGTAGTCTCTTCTTTGCTAGCTGTTCCCTATTGGCTGCTGCTACATCCTGAAGATTGGCAAGCGGTCTTAGTCAACACCATGTGGTCTATTTTTAATCTGGTTTTGCTGATAGCTGCTTTGCTGGTTGGCTTTGAACAACCACAAGTACGTACTGCCCACCGTTTACAGCGTCACCTCCCCATCTTAATTACCAGTAATGGTCAAACAATTATGGGCAAAACGGTGAATATTTCAGAAACTGGGGCATTAATTTCTTTGGAAACTTGGCCCAATTTACTGGAGGAAGCGGAAGTTGAGGTGATGGGAGATTATACTGCTAGCGCCTCTTTAACAGCGCAGATTGTCCGAGTCTCTCCTATTAATGACACAGAAACGCTTTTGGCTGTTGATTTTGTGAAGCTCAACGATGCCCAACGCGATGCTTTAACTCTAGTTTTATATTCTGATGTCCGGGAGTGGTATTCTCAAAAGGGCCAGTATGTAGACCGACCCTTCGCTTCTCTTGGATTCTTAGCCACAAGTCTGACTCGGTCTTTGCGTGACGTGAAACAAACTAGCCGTAAAAAGGTACGCAAGCAGGTAAATAGCCATAGCCGACTCTACTGGGATGGTAACTTCTTCTTTGGAGTAGCTACAGAATTAGGAACAACGGGTTTGCGCTTGGAAATAGAGGATACAAAAGCCGTGTCTTCTCACAAAATGCTAGGACAACAGGATTTGCACACGATGCGAACTGTTAAACCATTAGTTGGTTTACTGTTGAATGAGGATGAGGATAACCTCTCATCTAACCGATTTGTTGCCGAAATTTATGCAGTAGAAGAGACAAATGGCAAGATTGCACTCGAATTAGTTTTTCCAGAAAAATTCAAAGAACGTCAAGACACAAAAATTAAACAACTGTTGGAGGTTCTGTAGCAGAAGTACTTGAGTAGATTTTGACCAGCGCAAGCTCCATTTAAATCCAGATGTTGCTTGCGCTTGGGATTGTTTTAAATTGCAAAAGTCAATTCAATTTTTGTGGGGTGGGAGCGCTCAGTCGAACGCTGCCCACCCACAATAAATAATTGAATATTTTTTGATTTGTCAGTCCCTAAGAACCCTTAGCAATCACACTTTACCAGCCAAGTTTATCAACTGTTTGAAGTTTACGAGATAAATGATGTTGTTGGCGCTGTCAATTTTGATCCACCCTTTCTCATGCAGCTTTTCCATAATTTTGGTGGTTTCTTCAACACCAATTTCTGTTACCTCTGCTAAATCTTTGAAGGGAATGTTAAAAATTTCCTTTCCAAAATTCGATTCTTGACCATAGCTTTCGCCTAAAGTCACTAGGGTATAGGCGAGTTTGACTGCTGGTGGTGAAGACCGCATTTGTAAGCGCAAGTTAATTTGCCGCAATCGTCGCACCATAAGTTGTAACATCCGGTGATGTAACTGCGGGTCTTTGAACAAGATTTGAATAAAACGCTCTCTGGATACACTCAGCAAATTCACGGCTGAAAGGGCTATGACATCGGTTGAGCGTGGAGATTCATCCAAAATTGCCATTTCTCCAAAAAAATCGCCCCTACCAAAAATTGCCAGAGCTACTGAATCTTCCCCGACGGTACGCCGGACTTTAACCCAACCTGAAACAACGAAGTAAAGGGCGTTACCCCAGGCATCTTCCATGACAACGGCCCGCCCAGATGGGTATTCATGTTCAATTGCAACGTTGAGCAGCCATTCCAAAGTCTGGGGAGTGGCTGTACTCATTAAGGGGAAAAGTTCACTAAAAACCTCAGTCTGCATGAAATATTTATAACAAATGGATTCAAGAGCAGGAAACTAACTTTGTCACTATAAATTTGTTTAAGCCGTAATATTATTTAGAATACGGCAGCAAAATCTCTATCTATTTGAGTTGAACTCTAAGCTTGATCAGTCTAGAGTTCGATTACAACATAACAATTATGTATAAAATTGGAATCAGCGATTTCACTTACAAAAGTATGATTTGAGGTTTAATCAATTAATCAAAACTTTAGTTGTAGATATAAAGCTTATTAGTATAAAAATATATCGAGCGGAAAGTGCCACGAGACACAAGGCTTCCAAGATCAATCCCATGCTTTTAAGGGTGGTTCCTTCTGCCTTCTGAAGTTCTACTCTAGTAACTGAGGCATGAGGGGATGAACTTGCTATGAATTCTCCCCTGCTCCCTATCTCCTAGTTTGGTACACCACCTTAATTGATCAACTAAATACCTCACAGGCTACTCCTGGGTTCTTAAAGCTTGGGCTGCTAGATAAATTTTTGTCCATTCGCCTAGTACTTGATGGGTTTTGAGTTTTAACTGTTGGCCTATTGCTTCTATTGAGTTACCTGCTCTCCGCAAATCTAGAATCTGCCGCCCCAGAGGAGTCAAATTTTCATCAAGTTGGTGCCATTGGTTTTGGGTTAAACCCAAGTTATGTTCTTGCAAGGAAATTGAGAGCCAATTGTCTACTAGCTCTGGTTTACCTTTGAGGGCAAAAACACGCACGGCGTGGTAACTAATTTTTTCTCGCAGACGATATACTTCTTTAGTCTGTTTATTTAATTTGTGGGCGATCTCTTCCTGGGATTTACCTTGTAAATACAGTCCTAACCACTCTACTGCTTCTGTTCCCAGATTTTCTTGTAGATAATTTTCAAATTCTTTTTGTACTGACTGACGCAGGGCTTGTTGTTCCTCTAGCTGTTGTACTTCTTGATATTCTGCGATCGCCTGACTATCGACTAAGTTAACTCGATTGTCACTGTCGTCTGTAAGAACTTCTTCTGACACCAGTCTAACTAAGTCACGGCCCGGCACTTGGGTTAAGCCACCGCGCTGAGTGCGACGCAAGTAATTCACAAACCGATAAGCTAATAGGGGTTGATTGCGTACTGGTCGTAAACAATATTCTTCTACACTGGCAAATAGCAGAGCATCCCCCAATCGTCTATCATTTGTATATTTAGCAATATCAGCCATTTGCTGTTGCATCTGGCTGTCGCTTTGCAGTAATTCTTGGAGTACTTCTTGCAACACATCCATGACACTACGCTGGCGATCGCGGCTTAGGGCAACCCAAGTCTGAATTTTATTCCGTAATGTTACCAAACTCCCTAATCGCGTTATCAAGTTCCGATAAGCACGTTCTCGCCCTAGCCCCAAATAGCGTTGACGTAAAATTCTCCAGCGATATTCCATCGCTTGCTTGGCGATATCAAATTCTTTAGGGTTAAACAGATCAAACCGTTTGGAGTCAGATCCCAAAAGCCAGAGAATAATGCTTTGCCTAGCAGCTTCATTTTGATCTGGACATTCCGCAGCCAAGCGCTTTCGCCAATCTAGAGCCAGTTGTTCCACATCTTTTGTCATAGTGAGATTGCGTTCCTCGAAACTCAATTTTGAAGTTTGCATCACAACCCCCATTCGTCCCACCTAATTGTTTAATTGGCAACTTGCCCGAATTTCATGAGTCTCATGAAAATAACTCAGTGATTCCACTTTTATTACGTCTTAATTCACTAGAATTATGCAGAAATTTCTATATTGATGTTTTGCTGACAATTCCAAAATGCCCCAAACCCATACCTATGAAGCTTTTGGGGATATTTTTTAATTTAATCTTTTTGTAAAGTTATGTTTTTTAATTGAGAATAGAAATCTGCCTACAGTGGTGGGGATACACCTTTGCATGAGGTGGGTTGAGGAAATCTGAACATTTTATAACCGAGCCGAGGAACGAATCTAATTTAACTCAATGTCAGGCGTAATTTCAGCCGTATAAGTTTCAAAAATTACAAACTTTTATGTAGAAAAATACTTAGTAAAATCTCAATACGCTTGATGTTGGTGATATTTCGCTCCAGAAGATCCCCCAAACGCACGCCAATGGCTCATGGAGCACCCCTGCCGTGAACGAGTTCTCCAGAATAAAGTAAGTGCGTGGAAACCCCCAAAATGATATTCAGTTAAATTTCGTAGTATATTTTTAGCCTATTAAGTGTATATACGTAAATTAGCGTTTAAGAGGATGTTTGGTAAGCGTTATATAAACCTTAAATAAATTCTTCAATAAATACTATACTAGCTTCACCCACAACTGTGCCTCTAACATTAGCAAGTTATTCTTACAACTTTTACATTCTCAAAAATCAATAGTCAACAGTCAATATTGATTTTGACTATTGACTTTGACTGTTGCTTTCCCTCTGCTTCAAAATTCAACTTATGCAAAATCTAAAAACAGAAAAGTTTGCAATCCTCTAAAGTTTTGATAGTCAGAGGTCTGACAAGAAACTTATCTTGAAATTCATTTATGGGAATTTTTTTTGAATTCCCCCGCAGGAGGTTGAATCTATCGACTGCTTGATCTAACAATGGGACTTTCTACAGATTCTCGATACTGTTGGACTTGTTCTGT
>NZ_JAIVFR010000169.1 GCF_020829685.1 Nostoc sp. CHAB 5715
AATAGACCATGCTGTAGGGGCACAGCAATGCTTATAGGTGTCAACTTAACGTAAAACTTGGCAATGACGTTATAAGCTGTTCCACATTGAAATTGCATAATTAGGGCGGGCAAATCGCCCACCCCACAAGAGTTATATAAATTTTAGATATGCAAACTAGATGTGGTTTAGCTTATAATTTGTTAGTTTTTTCGCTAAGGTCATCAAAAATCAAAAAGTGACTATGTGATACTCATGACCCCAAAACAATGAGCGGCGTAGGGTATCCCTTCCCTAGCCGCTCAAAACAAAACGACCACAGACGAAAGATCCCTGTAGCCGCATAATTTCTTATGAATTAAACGGCCACGAGTGTGGCGTACACCCATGACCGAAAATGTTCCTTCTTAGTGCATGAACAAGTAGCGGTAGAACAAACGCACTGACGCATTTATATCGCACTCTGCGACAGCGTAATGCTACACATCTATTCCATAATCACTATTGGAGGCAATATACCCATACATCGATATGTAGCAAGGGTCTAACCACTAGCCACTGCGATATACACAGCGACGGGAAGACAACTAGAGAGCTACGAAACCGATACAATTACCGGATGCTCACAGATACCTCAAATAGTTCAGCGACCGTTCACACGACCTGAAGGCATTCTTTTGGTTAAAAGGCTCACTCCACAAGCGAGCAGGCCACACTACATGGAGCAGCATTGGTCAGCTCATACATTTTGTAGATTAAAGCTGTCATCTTTGCGCCTCCGAAAGAATTTCAATCTTGTGTAATATACAGTAACACGCAGATTATTAGAGGTCAAGTTAGTTAGGAGAATTTTAACCCTCTACCTGTTCTATCTCTACACCCGTTCCTTGGTCTAATTCTATGAACTTTGGCCCGACGATCAGAACTACGATCATCATTAAAATACTCGTCACCATGATGATGCTCACTACGCTGGGATCTTCAAAATTACTTGTAGCTACTAATAATGCTGCGGCAAAATTACGTTGAGCTGTTCCGACTCCTAGCACTCGTTGAGTATCGATACCAGGGCCGCCCAAAAGATAACCGACGCTAAAGGAGAAGACTATGAAAACAGCACAAACGAAAATTGCACCTGTTTGTAATAAGCCAATGATATCGTTAGTGTGAACTATCAGCCTGACAACCAGACCTAAAAGCAATCCAGCATTAGATAATTTGAACAAAATTGGCTGGATAATGGGGGCGATCGCACTCAATTTTGCTTTGATGAATAACCCAATAATCAGCAGTTAACCAAACAACATTCTGGATATTTTTATTTTTGATAAATCGTAGTAAATCGGCAAGTTCTAGTTCTCTTCCTAAAGCTGGGCCATCTCCATTAGCCCAAGCTTCAAAATCAGTGCTACCGTCTTTAACTATCAGTCCCAAAGGCATATCACTAGCAATCACTTTCCATGTTGCTTTTGATGAGAGCAATTGCCTTTTCAACCATTCCACTTGTTTTTTGCTCAAAAAGTCTGTTTTTTTACTTGGTACTGGCTGATTATTGGGAGAGTTTGGCCCCCGGTAGGTGCGCTCATCTAGCATGAAAATGTCTAATAATGGGCCATAGTTGAAAGAGCGATAAATTTTCGTTTTATCTGGATCATTTGTTTCATACCGAATAGGCAAATATTCTAAAAATGCTTGCCTTGCCCTTTTTGCTAACAAGTTAACATCCTTAACTGTGTAGCGGTCATCGTTCAGGAGAAATTCTCCAGGATACCAGTTATTTGTAGTTTCGTGGTCGTCCCACTGTGCCAATATGGGAACTTCAGCGTTGAAACGTTTGATGTTTTTATCTAGTAAATTGTAGATATAGTTACCACGAAATTCTGTGAGAGTTTCTGCTACTTTGGATTTTTCTGGTGTAGTAATGTTTTTCCAAATAGTGCCGTCGTCTAAAGTTACTTCTGATTGAAGGGGGCCATCAGCGTAAATATTATCGCCAGAATGAATAAAAAAGTCGGGATGAAGTTGGCGCATAGTTTCGTAAATTTTCATTCCACCAAAATCAGGATTAATCCCCCATCCTTGACCGGCGGTGTCACCACCCCATACAAAGAATACATCTCGCCCAGATTTGGGGGGAGTGCGGAAAGTGCCTTTGACAGGAGCGCTGTAAGTGCCTTTATAATCTAAATCTTGGAAGATTACCCGATAAAATAATTGTTGGTCTGGTGGCAGGTTCTTCAGATAAAGTCGTGCTGTAAAGTCGCTACTTTGTAAAGCGTTAGGTCCCACAACTCGCCGCACATTTCTAAAAGATTCGCTGGTAGAGTATTCTACGATTATTTTGGCAGGGCGATCGCTGCGACTCCAAATAACAATGCGATCGTTGGAAATATCTCCGCTAGCTACACCATAAGGTATAGCAGGACGCATTTTGTCAGAAGTGATAATGGCAGGCGCTTGGGCAAACACTTGTGATTTGGATACAAGATTTGTGGCAATAATTCCACCTGCTGTGATAGTTGAACGGAGCAAAAACTGACGGCGGTTTAGTTGCAATGGGCGATTAGATTCCATGATAAATAATGGCAAGCTTAAGAAGTATTACAAAATAAGTGTTTAGCACATTCTCTTATCCCAACAAGTAAAGCTTGGGTTATCCAAGGGTTAATAGACCTCTTGCATAAATTACAGCGTTTTTCAAGTAATTGAACTACACCACTCCCTACTCCCCACTCCCTACTCCCCGTCTCATCTGTGGTCTAAATACCTGAAAAATGCTGTAAAAATAAGAACCCCACCCCTTACTCCCCTCCCGGATGCTAAAAGGATGTTTGAAAAGTATTGGGCGAATAGAATTCGCTACTACACAAGCGAAGTCCACCTCCGTGCATTGGTGACAAGTTAAGCCTGTAACTGTTTTGTCAAGAGGCTTTGAGAGAATTGTTGAAAAAAAACTGGTCAGACCCCTGGTCAGACCCTCGTTGAAGATCGGGAAAAGGAGCGACAATCAACTTAACATTGGGGTTTCGTTTCTGTTTGATAATACCTAAATCTCGATTTTGGGGGTCAGCAAAATACTTAACGGGGTCTGTTGCCTTACCTTTGTGATCAGCCATAGTAAAATGATAAAGACCGCGATAAATCAAATAATAATGAAATCTCATCAAAGGGGAGAGAAAGTTCATCTGCTACAGCATCACCTAAATCTACTAAAACCGCATAAAATAACCAGGTCGCCCAAATCTTGTTAAAAATCTTTGTGATACCGCTTGTTGACTAACTTTTGTGGGACTACACCACAGAAAACCGTCTCTGGCTAACACCCTTGTCAGTTCCCTGACTCCGGCTACATCTGGCCACAGCAAGGTCAACACCGCCGCCATCATCAACGGTAAATTCAGTATCCGTTCTCTGAGTCCTAATTTTCGGTAGTATTTTTCTTGATTTGTAATGGCTGGTGTCAGTAATCTTTCCAATTGCTCGGCTATTACTTCGTCTTCCACCAGTGGTCGTTGTTTCTTTTTCGCGTGGTCTCCATTGGTTTTTCGGCTTTGTGTCATGGCTGGTCTCAATGGCTCAACTACTTGTCTACACCGAGTTTCTCACGATTTTTGACCTATCCAAATACCACCCTTGACAATTTCCTCAAATCCTTAACTTGTCACCAATGTGACCGCATCATTGGTAACAATGACAATGACCGCATCTTCGGTGATGCAGGGAATGACACCATTAATGGTAATGATGGAGATGACATCCTCAATGGCTCTGATGGCGCCGACGTAATTTCTGGCGACGCTGGAAATGATCGAGTTTTTGCGGGTACTGGGAATGACACGGTATCAGGTGGCGGGAGCAACGACGAACTCAATGGTGATGGAGGCAATGATCTTGTTCAGGGTGGGGCTGGTAACGACATCGTATTTGGTGGCACTGGAGTTGGAAATGACACCCTTACTGGTGAAACTGGCACGGACTTATTGATTGGTGGAGCTGGAAACGACTCTTTATCGGGTGGTGATGGGAGCGATCGCCTGATCGGCGTTGAACCTTTTGCCCCAGGATTTGGATCGATTGTTAACGAAGTTGATACCTTAACTGGCGGGGCTTTATCTGTTGGCTTCCACGCCCGCCCAGAAATGAATTTCAGCGGCTCATAGCTAAAGTCTACTGAAGTAGACTAAAGATTTTTCGGATTATTTAGTCATCAAAAGATGACTTTCGCTAAAAGCCAAGGAACTTCAGTTCCTTGCGGACATAGCTTTTACGTTAAGTTGACACGTATGAGCAATGCGCTAAACCCCTACCGCGTGGTCTATTTACCTGAAAATAGCTGTAAGTACCGTATCTATCTAAATATATAAGTTTTGCCACCCTAGAGTAGAGGGTGGCTTTTTTTTCAGAGTTGTCAGTTGAGGCATTCACTCAAAAATCAACCTTCAAACTCTTGAAACTTAGCTCATGGAAGCATGACTTGGCCCATAAATCATCCGAGTGTTAGCATCTACCTTCCCTTGAATCGGGTTCCAGTAGTGAGATGCTTCTTCAGGAAGACCAAGTTCTTGTGCAGCCCGCATCAGCATTGATTGTTGGCGATTCTTGACTTGCTGATGTTCACGCACCATTAACGCACGAGATTTATCTGCGATAGACATAACCATATTCCTCTCTATTTTGTGAATATATAATTTTTGGTTTTTCTATCAACTACTATAGCAGAAATTCTGTAACATAAGCTACTTTTTACAAAAATTTATGTTTGCCTTTGCTGACAATATCAGGTATTTTTTCCCAAAGCTGAAAAAATCTTCCTTAATCTACCGTTGATGGCTAAAATCATTTGGCTTCGATTTGTCTCATCTGGGAGCCTTTACCTTTGCAACAGTAAATAATTTTTTCGTTACAATTATTTATATAGAATTAATCAAAACTTGAGCTATTTTTATGCCTGAGAGTTTAACTAAGCTGACTTATCAAACCTTTCAGCAGAGCAAAAATTACTTTGGTTTGGCTCACAAAATATTAAGTTCACGGTTGAGGAACTTGGTGTATCCGACACTTGAACAAAAGACCAAACCCATCCCGGACGAGCTTTTACCCAAACTTCAACAGAGATTGAATCAGTTGCTAGAAGCAGACTGGCAAGATGCCGAAAAAGGTGTATACCCGGAAAGTTTATTGTTTGACAACCCTTGGGATGACTTTTTCCGCTACTATCCGTTGGTATGGTTAGATTTCCCTCAAATGTGGGAGCGGGTTAAACAACAGAATTACCAAGATTTTTCGCCCGAAATTGACACAGATGGTTATCCCAGCTACTACGTGCAGAACTTCCATCACCAAAGCAATGGCTACTTGAGTGACTTGTCAGCCAATTTATATGACTTACAAGTAGAAATTCTTTTTGGTGGGGCAGCTGATGCGATGCGGCGGCGGATTCTCGCTCCTCTTAAGCAAGGGCTGAAAGCAATTGATTCGGTTGCACCACGGCAAGCCCGTATTTTGGATGTAGCTTGTGGAACTGGGCGAACTCTAAAGTTGATTCGGGCAGCCTTGCCTCAAGCATCTCTGTTTGGCACGGATTTGTCACCAGCTTATTTGCGTAAAGCAAATGAACTATTATCCCAAATTCCAGGAGAACTGCCGCAACTTTTACAAGCCAATGCCGAAGAGTTACCCTATCTAGATAACTATTTTCATGCTGTAACTTCTGTTTTTCTCTTCCATGAGTTACCAGCAACTGTACGTCAGACAGTTATTGAGCAATGCTTTCAGGTAATAAAACCAGGAGGAGTCTTTATTATCTGTGACTCAATTCAGTTGAGTGATTCACCTGAGTTGGAATATATGATGGATTTTTTCCCTGAAACTTTCCATGAACCCTATTACAAGCATTATACCACTGATAACTTGCTAGAACGTTTACAGAGAGCAGGCTTTGAGAATATTGAGATGCAAGTCCATTTTATGAGCAAGTATTTCATTGCTCATAAGCCAGCTTGAGATAAAACCTTCTCATTCCCTTTTCTTTAAATAAACTTTACCTAAAAAGGGCAAATGCAAAATTTTGCATCTGCCCTTAGGTGTAGAATAATTAAGAGGACTAAGAGGAGCTAGCAGATCCTGGTTAATATTTATTCGTCGGGAGCCATCTGCCAGAAGAAGGAACCAGGGGCAAGAGTAGGTCAAAAATAGTAAGATTCGCTGCCAAGTGCAATAAACCTATACTACTTGTGCGAATCTATGCTCTAGATAAGTTCAGATGCAGCGCAAGAGATTTTATGAGAAGAATTCAGAACTCAGGAGTCAGAAAACAGGTATGAATTCTGTACGAGTGGGTGACGAATATTGGTTAAAACCTCGCCCGAAGTTAAGCGAAAAAAATTAAAATATTCTCGCCTTAAAACTCTATCCCTTTATGGGTAGAGTATTCTGAATTCTGAATTCTGAATTCTGACTCCTATTTTATGCTTCGGCAAAGCACGCCAAACAAACGCCAAAGCGAAGATAAATTATTTCCTGATGTAGATAGCCAACTACTCAATGTATAAGAAAATCTATTTGGCAAGAAAGTGAAGTTGTCTTAAGACTGTTTCTCGTCAACAAGCAAAATGTCTGAATTAGATGTGCTTTAGATTAACTGATAGCCTAAGTAACATCTATTTCTAGAACAGTTGAGGATTGAGACGCAAAGCTTTCCACCGAATATGAGCAACAGTTGTGTACCTTTTAAGAAGTTGGTGATGCTGTTGATCGAGGCATCGCCAGGATTGACGCTAACTATATATACAAAGCTTGCAGTTGAAATACTAAGCGATCGCTGAAGATTTTCGTGTGTCAACTGTATATATCTGCCAGAAAAGCTGGTAAACGATGTTAGCACAACGCTGTGTTTTCTGGTACTTTGTTTCCTTTGAAAAAAAAGGCATTACCTTACGGTAGTTAAACCACAACATAGGTATTTCCAGATTTTTGCGTCGCTTCTCTACGCCCACTACCGCGATGACGTGGCGCATCATCTGAAGCTTGTTCAGATGCCGCCGATAGCCACTGTTCCGAAGCAGGCGTGGAAGACAGCCCAGTTGATAAGTGATTGACCATTACGTGGCAGTTAGAAGCTAAGGGGCCGAACACCAGACTCGAGACTAAAAGTGAAATGGCAGCACGCATAGCAGATGTCTATTTTGGAACTCTCCACTTCACTGATACTTAGCTTTTTGATTAATATCCGGACAATTCATCAAAAAGTATTCTGTTTTACTGAAAATAAACTCTTCTTATCCTCTGTTTAAATGCTCGACTAATAACCAATTACCAAAGTGGTTCTGATGACCCCACAATGTAACTAATTGTTCGTTAGCATAAGCGCGTAATTGCTCGTCGATATGCGATCGCAAAGTCACAAGCTGCCAATTTTGCCCTTGATATGCAGCTGGTGCTGTGACAGTGAATCTGTATTCCTGCTGATCCAAGCGGTAGAAAATCCCTTGGAAACAGTTACTTTCCCGAATTAATCCCTTACCAAAAGTAGAGTCAGGGTACTGATTCCACGATGGGCAAGGGCAATCACCACTAGCTGGATAGGCTTGTGGGTTATTTAAGTAATACAGTTGCCAGTCCAGCCAATCCGAATGATTGGGTGGAAGATTAAATAAAGGAATAATTGCTGCTTTTGAGCGATTATCTTCCAATAAAGCCGTTTGCAGCGCCCTAACAGGTAAATCCCTCGGCTGGCAGTTTAACTCAACACACATCGCTGCTGCCATCCCTGCTGCTTGACCAATGCCCATAACCACAGGTTGTAATCTAGTGGCCCCATTGGCAATGTGGGAGACAGAAATATTTTTTTCACAAACCAAGAAACCATCTGTTGTGGCTGGAATGAGGGAACTGTAGGGGATTGTAAAGGGCGTTCCAGTCCAGCGTCCTCCCCAACGGATAGATTTAGGTTGCAGTGGGAATTGAACACCAGGATAATGATGGTCATTGGCGTAATTACCAACTGCGATTGCTTCGCAAACGCCAAGGGCGAACGCTTCGCAAAACTTCGCATCATTATTATATATAGATGCAACTTTACCTCCAGCGATCGGCAAAATATCCTGTTCTCGGACAGTAGTTAGCCCCACTAGGCGGCGGCTTTCCCGGTAATAGGGATGCAGTGCAAAAGCTGTAGGGGCGTGAGGAAATACTTTTTCTGCTAAACCATAGCGACGACCAAGCTGATTTTGGATAAAATGGGCAAAATTTTGGCTGTGCCAGCGAGATTCTTGGATGAATTCACCTCTGGATACATCTGACTCTATCAACCGCTCTACTCCTTCGCCGTAGTCATTGCCACAGATTGGCCAATTCATCATAAACAGGCCATTAGGCAAACGTCCATAATTCAAAAATGTCTCTGCGCCATAACCATCCCAAGCGCCTGTAAACTGGGATGGATTATAGTTAGGCGCAGGCGGAATTTCTGGTGCGGCAACTACGCCCGCACTTCGACTTACCTCGACTTCGCTACTTCGACTGCGCTCAGTACAAGTCGGCACAAGTCGCTCAGTGACCGTCGTAGACATCGCTTCACCAAAGTCTTGCATAATCACTACATAAGTGGGCGCTTGCACCGGATATCTTTCAGTTAAAGAGTTAAACGTTACTGGGGCGCTGGGTTCTCCCCACTTAGATTGCAATTCCCAGCCCCAGCGATAAGGTATCTCAGCTAAAGCCAATAAATCTCCTAATTCTGTGCCGTCGAGAATAATTTTGGCTGTAACAGCAAAATCAGCAAAGCGCACACCAGTAATAGAATCACCCTGTCGGAACACTTCTATTGGCACTTGTCCAAAAATCCAGTGCAGATTTGGTAATTCTTGCACCCAATCTGCAAAAATCTCTGCCCCAAACCGAGGATCGTAACTAAAAAAGCTTACCCAACTGTTATCTAATCCTCCGGGCTGTCGTTGTCGCAATTCCTGCAAAAACGCACCCCATAATCCGGTTTGAAAGGCTTCTAATTCGTTGCCATCGGGTGCGGATACTCCAGCCGAAGTCAGCATTCCCCCCAACCAAGGAAATTCACTCACCAGAATCGTTTTGGCTCCCCGTCGCGCTGCTTGGATAGCAGCAGCAGTGCCTCCAGTTCCCCCACCGACAACTAGGACATCAGCTGTATATGTCTGATTAACCATTGCTTAACCTCACTGGAATTTAACCAGTTAGGGTACATCAGACAAGGTAGTTTTAATATACGTTGCTAGAGAAAGACACAAAGAACTTCCTTCTTTGGCATCTCACCGTATAAGCTAATGTATATTTAAAATAGTTAGGGCAGGTAAGATACCCGCCCCATAAGAGTTTGTACAAAAAAGAATGTGCAAGCTAAATGTCCGACAGCTTACTATGCCACTGACAGATGTTTTAAGGGATGGTTTTTTAACTGTCGATATAACTCCTCAGCATAAGCTTCAAGTTGTAAAGTTGTCATTGCTTTGAGATTTCGCAGTTTATCCGAGTCCATCCCCAGTTGCTTACTTACGCGATAAATATCATTCATCAAATAGCCACGTCGCTCGTCATCTTGTTTTGCCTGACTTTTCTGACTTTCTGCGTTGAGTAAAGCAGTTGTAGCTTCCAAAAATTTAGTTTTTTCAGACAGAGAGTCTGCAAGAGAGGCAACTGTTTGTACAAGATCAACAGTCCATGAGCTATCATAGCTAGACGTAGTTTTCATTTTTCGTTCCTTATTTAAATAGAGATGTCC
>NZ_JAIVFR010000016.1 GCF_020829685.1 Nostoc sp. CHAB 5715
GATTCCATGAGCAAAGGCATACTGAGATTTTTAATCAAACTTGCACGATAATGTTCTCGGTGCAAATCAATTTTCTCAGTGGCTATAGAACCCACTTCTGGGGCGATCAAACTGGGAGATAATGAAATCCCTAAACGAAAAAATTTTTGCAGTTGGGCTAAAGGTGCAGCATTCTCAGTGACCACTACCAGTAAGTGACCAGGAAGTGAGTTGAGCAAACGCTGTATTAGGAGTTTAGCTTCCGGTTCCTCTGCACCATTGGCAACTAACCAAGCTATGGCAGCGTTATTTATTTGTTGCACAAGTAATGAGTCGGCAACCAAAGACAGTGCTTGTTCAGCTTGAGTGTCAGTTAATTTACCTGTGCTGAAAGTTTTTAGTAACCCTTGCAGTTGCGGATCTTGGAGGGTGAGTTTACCCACTTTCTCCTTCAGGATGTGTCGTGAGATGGGTATATTTGCCCGATCTAGCCACGGTCTTTGCAGGGTTGCTTCCTGCTCTATAATTGCTTGCAAAGCTTGGAGATAGCCAATTTGAAACGCTAGCCATGTGCCTTCGTTACGTTTTAACGGTTTTTTTTGGCTGAGGCTACGCAACAGGTTTTCTGTCAACTGGGAAATGAAATTGATTTCTTCCCAAACAATAGCTAAGGGCAGTTCTAAAACCTCTACTAAGCTACAGATATCAAAAGGCATGAGGCTTTTGACTTCCATATCCTGAACAATCCGATAGGCAATACCTGCCAATTGTCCCGCCGAAAATCCTTTGATTTGATTGATTGCGATATAGCGTTCTGCTAACCAGTGCCGAATACTCAGGTTCATTTAATTACACAATGACGGCTGCATAAGGCAATTATGATCGATTTATCAGTTTGCGAAAACAGGTAACAATGGGGAAGACAAAGTTTTGTATCAAAGTTGTTTTCTGATTGGTAAAAAGTAGTGCTTGTGTAACTGAGTAGACTATGAGCGATCGCCCGATAAAATTATTGTTAATCGACCAAGACCCAATTTTTCGTCTGGGATTACGAGTAGCTCTGGAAGCAATTCCTAACCTAGAAATAACAGGAGTGGTAGAAACTGATACTACTGCCTTGCAGATTTTAGCAGAAATTGCCCAAGAAGACCCGAATCAGGTAAATTTGGTAGTTTTGGAATTCGGTAATGGTCGCTCTACCACCAGTCAACAGCTAGGTTTACAATTCTGTCGGCAACTCAGAGCCTTATATCCCAACCTGCCAATTTTGCTTCTAAGTTCTGTTCAAGAACAAGGACTGCTATTGGCTGCAAAATCTGTTGGTATTAATGGCTACTGCCCCAAAGGTACACCACTTCCTGAGTTAGTCGCCGCCATGCAAGAAGTTGCAAATGGTGGTGACTATTGGTTTTGGGACACGCGACCAATAATAACTCCTAACTCCTCACTCCCTAGTACAGACGCGATTAATCGCGTCTCTCCTCCCCACTCCCCACTCCCCACTCCCCACTCCCCACTCCCTTTATATAGACTCCGAAATAATTTACGTTTGTCAGGAATTGCTCACATTGAAGCTACCCTAGCCGCAGTAACAGCACAATTACAAGTTCCCGGACTACCAGTATTAGATCGAGCAATTCTAGCTGGACAACGGCGAGAACTGCTAGCGGCTCGTTGGTTGCTAAATCGATTGTTGGTTTCATCACAAGAAAAGCAAGAGTTCTATATTCCTGTTGCTGATGAACCGCCTCTGGCTGCTTCGTTGAGTAGTGCCATTCAACAAAGGCAAACTGTGTCACCTTTACTTAGTCCGGGAACACTACAATCTGCATTATTTGCATCTTGTGTTAACAAACTTCAATTTCCTTTACGAAATGTCACAGATATACCTTTAGAAATTGACATATTTCGTGAAGATAAAAAACGGGAATTACTTTATCTTATCCTGCAAAAACTGGCTGAACAGTTGGATGAATTGCGTACTTCTCAAATAGAGATAAATCAATTATATGAAGTAAAGTTTAGCTTATTACGCGAGTTATGGCAAGCAGCAATAACGGATTTTTTTGGCAAATTTTCTCGGATAAGATTAGGGAATCAAAACATAGAAATTGTTAATTATTTATTACCAAGCATAGAAGTTGTGCAAAGAGATATTCTTAATAGAATTCCGCTAGTTTGTGAGTTGTATTCCTATCTAATGTTTCAAACAGAATTGAATATTGATAATACCTCCTATCCAGTAGTCAGTGGGGAAGCCAAGTCCCAAGCATTAATGATTTTAGAGAACTTATTGATTCAGGTAGCAAATGGGGTAGTGCAACCACTGTTAAATTCTTTAGCGGATGTAGAGGCGATTAAGCAAAACTTTTATGGACAGCAATTGATTTCCACAAGAGAGATTGAACGATTTAGAAATGATTTGTCGTGGAAATATAGATTAAAAAATTATATAAATGAGCCAAAAGCCGTTTTTGAAAGTCGCTATGAACTATTTGTAATTGCGCCTCGTGGTATTGCCAATACTTCAGTTTATGCTCCTCGGAATCAGGAGTTAGTAAAACTTTCTAATATTCCTTTAGTAGTGACATTGCTTTTAGAATTTAGTGATGCGATCGCACCGCGTTTAAAATCACTATTAGCTTTTGTAGGTAGCGGTATAGTTTTCATACTCACCCAAATAATTGGTAGAGGTTTAGGTTTAATCGGTCGTGGTATTCTTCAAGGTATTGGTAGTGCTTCGTTAGTAGAAAAAAACTTGAGACGAAATAGCGATCGATCGAAGTGAAGAGGCAGGGGAGCAGGGGGCAGGAGGCAGGGGGAGATGAGGGAGATGAGGGAGATGAGGGAGATGAGGGAGCAGGGGAAGAAGAATTATTGATGAATGACAAATGACAAATGACAAATGACAAATGACAAATGACAAATGACAAATGACAAATGACAAATGACAAATGACAAATGATTTTATCGGGGTAGCAATTTCTTATGTTTATGCTATTGGTCTGCTTGTGATTGGCGAGGGACTGCGTAAGCTGTTTGGTGTAAAGCCGGATTTTACCCGCAAGGTGATCCATATTGGTGCAGGGATGTGGGTTTTTGGTGTCCTGCTACTATTTAACCACTGGGAAATCGGAATTATACCTTTTGCTAGCTTTATCGGACTCAACTACCTGTTTTACCGCTACCGAATCATCGGCGCAATGGATACCCAGGATAGCTCACCTGGTACGGTTTATTTCGCTATCTCAGTGACGCTGCTTTTCGGGCTACTATGGCGACCAGACGGGCCAGTAGATAGCGCCCCAATTGCTGTAGCTGGGATAATGGCGATGACCTGGGGTGATGCACTAGCAGCATTAATCGGTAGACGCTTCGGGCAGCATAAATACCAAGTGGGAAATTCTGCGCGTTCTTGGGAAGGTTCAGCAGCAATGTTTGTAGCGAGTACAGTGGCGATTTTCTTGGTGCTATTGCTGCTACCTGGTTCCTCCCTGAGTCCCCTAGCAAAACCTTTTAGTTTGGCATGGGCCTTATTGACAGCGGTAATAACTGCTACTTTCGCCACCCTAGCAGAGGCAGTCTCACCCCACGGCACAGATAACCTCAGCGTGCCTCTAGTAGCGGCGGGAGTAGTTTGGATAGTAATGCAGGGATTTTAAACCAACTTCCGAGTTCAAAGGCTCAACGTTCGAGTTCAGAGGCTCAACGTTCGAGTTCAGAGGCTCAACGTTCGAGTTAAAAGGCTCAACTTCCGAGTTAAAAGGCTCAACGTCCGAGTTCAGAGGCTCAACGTCCGAGTTCAGAGGCTCAACGTCCGAGTTCAGAGGCTCAACGTCCGAGTTCAGAGGCTCAACTTTCGAGTTAAAAGGCTCAACTTTCGAGTTAAAAGGCTCAACTCCAAACTTCTAACTCCCTACTCCCCACTCAGGGCTATTTCGTTCTAGACATAAACCGCCCAGAACTAAAGTTCCTCTCTTATAGCCCAAGTCCACTAAAGTGGACTAAAAGCCTTTCTTAGTCGTCTTTAGACGACTTTTGCTATTAGCCTCAGAATTTATTCTGAGGCGGACTAGATGAGAATGAAATAGCTCTGACTCCCCACTCACAAATTCCAATTGCGGCGGAAATGGAAGAAGCCTTCTAAAAACTCTTGCAAAGCAATATTGCTATTTAACCTTTGCTTACTCCACTCTCTTGCAGCTTGTTCTAGAATTTCTGAAAAACTCGGATAGACGGGAGATAAATTTGCTAAATCTTTGACTTTAATTTTTTGGGACATTGCCAAGGCAATCAAATTAATCAACTCTCCAGCTTCTGCCCCCAATATCGAAGCTCCCAAAATTTCGCCGTTGTTTAGCACAATTAATTTACACATACCAGTGGTTTCGTCCCGAAGTTGGGCTGCTGCCACTGTTTTAAAATATTGTCGCAAAATTAAAACTTCATCTCGACCAAATTGGCGTTTTGCCTGCGCCTCTGTTAAACCTACTTGCGCCACCATCGGCACAGAAAAGATTGCCCAAGGAATGAAGCGATAATCTACTCGTAACCTGGGGAAAAAGAGGGCATTGTTCAGGGCAATTTTTGCTTCATAATTAGCGATATTGGCAAAGTCGTAACCACCAATTACATCACCACAGGCATAAATGCGGTGGTTAGTCGTTTGCAGTTTATCATTCACTACCAAGCTACGCCGATGCCATTTTACATTTACTGTTGCCAAATTTAGAGATTCAAGATTCGGCTGTTGTCCAGTCGCCACTAAAATCTCATCAGTTTCAATAGCTTTATCTCCTGCTTGAATCCACTTTTTATCCTCAATTAGCCTTACCTGAGTTACTGATCTTTCGGTGAGGACGCACACACCTTCGACTTCCAACTGTGCCTGAAGCAATATGGCTATCTCAGGGTCAATATTGGGTAGAACATAAGGGTGCTTGACTACCAACGTCACACTGCAACCAAACCGCGCTAAAGTTTGAGCAATTTCAATGCTTTGGGGAATTCCGCCGATAATTACCCAATTTTGGGGTAATGTCCCTCGCTGTAAGGATTGCCAAATATTAGATAAAGTTAGGTAGCCAGTGGCTTGCAATCCTTCAATATCTGGAATTTCTGGACGCGAACCACTAGCTAGCAAATAGGTACGGGCGCGTAATAGGCGATTGTTAACGGCAAAAGCCAGTTGGGGTGAAGATTGAAATTGACCATTGCCAACGATAATATCTACCCCCGACGCGGCTAGGATGGCGGGAGAATGCTGTTCTTTGAGATTTGAGGCGACGCATTGAGCATACAGCATAGCTTCTTGCCATGCCATAGATATGTGGCATTCTTCTGAGGTATCAGTGTGTGTGGCATGAATACCAAAACTAGCGGCATCATTCAACTTCTGCGCCAGTTTACCGATTTCGGTAAGAGCATGATGATGAGTAAACCCGTAGTCTACTTTAGGTTCCACCAGGGCAACTGTAGCACGTAGTTGGGTTGCAGCAAGAGCAGCATAGTATGCAGCAAGACTGCCGCCAATAATTACAACATCGTAGTCAATTGTCATTTGTCATTTGTCATTTGTCATTTGTCATTTGTCATTGGGAAAGAGGAGGCAGTTCTTGCTGTCTTGCTGAAGTTCTAAAATGTTTGAATTTTGAATTTTGAATTGATTTCTCCCCCTGCCTCCCCTACTCCCCATTCCCCACTCCCTACTCCCCACTCAGCGCTGTTAGTAAGCGTTGGTTATCAGACTCTTCACGTACAGCAACCCGGAAAAAGCGATCGCCTAGTTCTTTAAAACTAAGGCAATCGCGGATTAAAATCTGGTGATGCTTGAGTAATTGTTGCTGTAACTGCGAAGTAGACTGTTGAGACTCAACCAGTAAAAAGTTAGCAGCACTTACTTGGGGTTGCAATCCTGGTATTTCAGCCAAACCCTGAAAGAGTTGGTTTCGTGCAGATGGTAGCCATGCCCAGGTTTGCTGCTGAAACTCCGTATCCTGGAGTGCCGCAATTGCCGCCGCCGCTGCTAGGGTGTTTACGGGCCAAGGGTCACGCCACAGCTGCCATTTAGCTAGGCAATCGGGGTGTGCGATCGCATATCCTAATCGCAGTCCAGGAAGGCTGTAAAATTTAGTCAGCGATCGCAATATTACTAAATTCCTATATTCCTGTACCACTGGAATCAGGCTTTGTTCCTCATTAGGCGGCACAAAATCCATAAATGCTTCATCCACCACAACCAAAGCAAATTGCTCCAGGTAAGGCAAAATAGAGTCCCGCGAAAATAGTTTTCCGGTTGGGTTGTGGGGATTATTCAGCAATAGCCCTTTGTCCTTTGTCAATGACAAATGACCAATGACCAATGACCAATGACCAGTGACCAATGACAAAGGACACTCCAGCACTTTAGCGTTGTACGACTTCAGGGTTCGGTAGTAGTCGCCAAAGGCTGGAGTGATTAAAATTGTCGCGGCTAATTGGGCTAATTCCCTACCTATGAGAGTGAGTAATTCTGCGGAGCCGTTACCCGGCAGAATCCACTCAGGGGCTAATTGATGAAAGTGACTGAGAGCTAGTCTCAGTTCACTATAGTTTGGGTCTGGATAGTGCTTAAGATTACCGATTTGGGACAGTATAGCAGCGATCGCGCTATTTGGAGGCCCCAACGGGCTGATGCTAGCAGAAAAATCCAGAATAGCATCAGGGGGACAGCCAGCCAGTGCTGCTGCCCAGGCTAAATTTCCCCCGTGTGCAGGTTGCCGCATTAAAAAAGGGTTCCCGAAGACAGAACCTATGCTTTTGGGGGTGCTACCTTTTCTCTAAACAGTTTTCCTGCCGAGAAGGCAGGAACCCTCGTCGCTGGAATTTCCATTTTTTCATTTGTTTTCGGGTTGCGACCTTCGCGGGCTTTACGTTCCCGTGATTCAAATGAGCCAAACCCTACCAACGTTACCTTATCACCAGAGGAAACCGCTTCAATAATAGTTTCCAAAGCGGCAGTTAAGACTGCATCCGCTTGTTTCTTGGTAACACTAGCCTTTTCAGCTACGGCATCAACTAATTCACCTTTGTTCATGTCAAACTCCTGAAGGTTTACTTGAGATTCTTTACGGATGCACCCTGATGCATCTGTACTGAAATCTTTGTTTGCGAAAATACAAAAATCATCCTTTGGGAGTAGCTTGACTCAAAACGGCTGTACATCCCATCGGCTCGACTTTTCAATGAATCATTCTAAGGTGTTGTAGCCTGATGTGGATAGATGAAACCATTAATTTATATAGATTTCAGGATTTTTTGTAATTTTAGGGTACTTGTTTCACTAAAAACCACCCCAAAAATAGGAAATAATACCTAGTAAAAACCGCGTAGGCGCAGCCCGCCGCAGGCATCGCTAAGAAAACAGGGGAGTGGAGAGGTGGGAGATGGTTAGTATTTGTTGGGATTAATTTCCGATGGTGAAGAGTTATTGCTGAGATTAATTAATATTTATGAAAAATAGTTTGTAGTAAGCACTTTAGTGCTTAAAAAATAAGGACTTCAGTCCTTACTACGAACTTGCTTACCCATCAATCCAGATATTGATACAGTCAATCAAGGAAAGTCTGTACGCCGCGCTGCAAATAAGCTGTTCCACATTGAAATTGCATAATTAGGGCGGGCAAGATGCCCACCCCACAAGAGTTATATAAATTTTAGATATGCAAACTAGATGTGGTTTAGCTTAACAGACAGGCTTGGATGTCTTCTAAAGACCTCTTGCATAAATAAAAAATAAAGAACCCCACCCCGCATTTGAGTAAAGCAAACGCTCCCTCCCCGCTCTTCGAGAGGGGTTGGGAGTGGGGTGTTAGGGACTTTTGCAAGAGGTCTTAATTCTAAATCAGGAAAATCCTCTAAAATTTCGGCTGAACTCACATTTTCAGCCAGCATCTCTAAAATATCACTTACACGGATTCGCATTCCTCTAATACAGGGGCGACCTCCGCATTGCCCAGGATTTTTGGTAATTCGACTCATTAGGCTAGCTTGAGTCATAATTTTACTGTTTCTCACCAAAAATTTTTTGTTGCACCCAAGTCCGAAAAGCACGGGTAGTAGCAATTTCCCCATTCTTCTTCGCTTCTTGGATAAATTGAGAAATCTCCTTCACTAACACAGGCGCAAAAGTAGGGCTGGTTTCGACTTCTGAGTATTGTCCACCTGCAAGCGTGTAGATTCGCAACACACTGCCGTTATAACGCCAAAATTCCGGGACTCCCATCGCAGCATAAAGCCTCAGCTTGTCTATTGCAGACCTGGAATATTCCACCTCTAGCACCAGATCAGGGGGTGGGTCGGTGGCGATGTTAATATTTTTTTTATCTCGAACTAATGCTTCATTTTGAATGTAGTAGCTACTATCTGGCTCGGCTCCCTTCTCTAAATCGTCTCGCGTTAAAGTTAACGAACCAGCGCGTTTAATTTCCCAGCCCAACTCTTCGCACAGGACAACAACAAAACCTTCAATTACACGGTTTGAGTTCTCGTGTGGCATTTGTGGGGTCATAATTTCTATCGTTCCATTGTCATAAGCAAATCGGGAATTACGTTCTGAACCCATTTCAGCCAGCATGGTTTTAAATGTTTGCCAACTGATGTTATGGAGTAAAACCCTATTTTCTGCGGATGTTGTTATTGCCACCATAGTTTAGTTCTCCGCAACAAACTTTTTCCAGTACTGTACCCTTTAATATTACTGTTAAGGCTGAACGTAAGAAAGCGATATGATCGAAACGACTAATAGGGGTGATAGATTATGACTCAAGCCATACCAAAACTAGTAACCTTTGAAGATTTTGCAGCGTGGCGACCCGAAGGTGGAAGATATGAATTACATGATGGAGTGATTGTTGAAATGGCACAACCAGTAGGAAACCATGAGGATATTGTTGGTTTTGTAGCGAGAAAACTAACACTAGAATTTGACCGATTAAATTTACCTTATACAATCCCCAAAACTGCGCTCATTAAACCAACTAATTCGGAATCTGCCTATTCTCCAGATGTGCTATTACTGAATCGCCCTAATTTAGTGAATGAGCCGCTATGGAAAAAAGAATCAACTGTAAGCCTTGCAGCATCAATTCCCTTAGTAGTTGAGGTAGTGAGTACCAACTGGGATGATGACTACTACACAAAACAGGGTAAGTATGAGGGTATTGGAATTCCTGAATACTGGGTTGTAGATTATCTCGGTCTAGGCGCTAAAAAGTTCACTGGCAACCCCAAACAGCCTACTATATCTATTTATCAATTAATCGATGGTGAATACCAGGTTACTCAATTTAGAGGCAGCGATGCCTGCGGCGGTAAACAACGCATCGTCTCGCCTACTTTCCCGGAATTGAATTTAACAGCCGAACAGATTTTTCAAGCTGGAGGTCTACCAACGTAGACACAAACCCATTTGCTGTTTTATACTACTAAAAAAATGTCAGTTAAAGAGGTGTGAATATGAAAATAAAAGAACAACTTCTCGAAGAAATTGAATCAGCACCAGATGCACTTTTGACTGAAACACTTAATTTTTTACGTTTTTTGAAAACAAAGCAAACCCAAGTGCAACCAACACAACATCAAGTAGAATTTGCTAGTCATACTACTGTTAATTCCACAGGAAGCTCACTTTTAGAACATCTGAAAACTATAGGTACTTGGGAAGGTGATGACTTAGAGGAGTGTCTGAAGCTAGTAATTGCTAGCCGTGGTCAAGCAGAGTTTAATGAAGATAATCCTTTTGAATAATGTACCTAATCGATACAAATCACTGTAGTCTAGCTATTTTAGGTAACATCAATATATTAAGTCACCTTGCTGAGGTTGAAAACAGTCTAGTTTCAACTTGTGTCATTGTACAGGGAGAATTAATAGATATGGCAACACGTTCTCAAAGGCAACAAAGTAATTTAGTATTAGTACAAAATTTTATTAGAGGTATTTATATTTACAATATTGATCGGCAAACTGCTAATACTTATGGTCAACTCAAAGCTGCTTTATTTAATCAATTTGCACCAAAAGAAAAAAGTAAACGCAGAAAAACTAAAATAACTGATTTAGGTTTTGGTGAAAATGACTTGTGGATTGCTTCTATCGCTCTACAACAAAATCTCACCATTGTCTCAGCCGATAGCGACTTTGAGCGTATTCAACAAGTCAGAACATTATCTGTTGAATCTTGGCTGACAATCTGAAAACTCATATTTTTTCAAATCTTTTTATAGTATATGAGAACTGAGATTCACACACCGAACCTTTTACCAAATTCGTTGTATGTTGAGTACAAAACCAGGTAAAATATTTTCCCCAGAAATAGTTTGAGGAAATTTTAAAACTTCCACATCTTGTCCTGGACGATAAATTTCTACTTCCTGTTTTTTTCGGTTGATCAACCAACCTAGACGACAACCATTTTCGATATACTCTTGCATCTTGTTCTGAGTTTTTTTCAAGCTATCATTAGGCGAAAGTATTTCGATAACAAAATCAGGACATAAAGGAATAAATTTTTCTTTTTGTTCTTTAGTCAAAATATCCCAACGAGATTTTTCCACCCAAGAAACATCTGGAGAACGGTCAGCCCCTGAAGGTAAAGTAAATCCAGTTGATGAATCAAAAACTTCGCCCAATTGATTTTGGTCGTTCCAGAACCATATTTGAGCGTTAATAGTAGAATTACTTTTTCCTGTTTCTCCTCCCGTAGGTGGCATTATAATCAACTCTCCTTGGGCATTGCGTTCTAATTTTAAATCGGGGTTTTCTTCACACAATTGATAAAATTGCTCTCTTGTCAGTTTAATTACAGAATTGAGGTTTAATGTAAGTGCTGTCATAAGAGTATTTCCCTTTTTGTTAGCTGACTGGCTACAAACCTTCTGTTAAAGTTTTTTAATGAAAATTATAAATAACAAAGACCCAATAAATCGTCGTCTTCATATTACATCTAGATTACTTCTCACATTTCTCATAGTAATTCAATCAAAAATAGAAACTACATTAATACTAGTTACTCGATGCATGGGCTTTGTTCTTTTCTCAGTTGTGACTAATTCCTCTGCACCAACTGACAACGCCGCAGCTACATGAAGCGCGTCCATAGCTGCTAAACCATACTGAGAAGCAATTTGGTAAGCCTTTTGAACAATACGAGTCAAATCACTCGCCCAGTAGGTAACATCACTAAAAAATTCTTCATAGAATTGAGCTTCTTCGGTTTGCTTGTTAAAAACCGCTTTTGGACTGACCTCCAATTTGACAAACTCACTACAAGCAAATTCCCGTTGGGAATCTCCTAATATTTCAAGGGCTTTCTCGGCAATTCTACCAACACCATCTGTTGCGCTGAGTAACACCCCTGAATCAATATAAGTTATTTTCATTCTTCTCTATCCTGTAACCCACCTCTCCGACTGGCGAGTTCTTTTTCTATTTCATCTTCATCTAATAAATCTTTACCAGAAGCAATAATTCTAGTGCGAATTTGCTGCAAACGTTCTCTCAATGGGATTTTATTTGCAGACTTTTTTAAACCAAGAAATTCAACAAAATCTAAAACTTCCTCTTGTTTGTCTTGTGGAAGAGAACGCCACTTTGTTAATAACTCTTGTTCTGAACTCATTAGTATTTACCCACTACTGTTACTTCTATTGTGATTGGGTATTTTTATTGTAGAATCACATTTAAACTTAATCCTACTCGTGAACAAGAAGATCCCCGACTTCTTTAATAAGTCGAGGATCTAAGCCTTTGCTAAAGATGACTCACCTATCCATTATCTTTATTACCTGCCAGGAACCTTTAACCCTTGACGCTCAAGGATTTGTCGCACTTGTGGGCTGGGGGTGTAATTATAGCCGTAGGAGGAGTTCTCTGTATCATCCATAATTTGAGGTGTGAGTAATACAATTACCTCATTACGCTGGTTCTGTCTGTTTGTACTTCTAAATAGCGAACCAATCAGTGGAAGATCACCTAAAATAGGAATCTTAGAGACAGTTGTCCGGTCTGCGTCTTGAATGATGCCTGAAAGAATTAGTGTTTGACCATCTCTCAAGCGAATCGAGCCAGAATTAAGAGAGCGCTCAGATACCAAGAATATTTGTTGGCTACCGCCTCCTCCAACGTTGATAGTAGCTGGAGCTTGGGGTGCTTTGACAACGGGGGCTACCGATAGAGAGACAAAACCATTGTCGTCAATTCGTTCAACTTTAACAGCTAGGGTTAAACCTACTCGGTCTTTTTCCGCAGAAATCGTTTCTGTAGCAAGATTCGCGTCACGAACTATTTCCCTTACAATGTTACCTACCACTTCCTGAGTCAGGTTGACATTAGCGGTTTGACCTTCTTGGACAATTAAGGTCGGGTCAGTCAAAATCTTGGCGTTGCCATTTTGTACTTGAGCCTGCAAGCTAGCCAGAAGACGTCTAGGGAACTGGAACAGAGATGGTAGAGCAGATGTTGCTGTTCCCAAAACTCCTGGTGTGAACGTAGTAACTCTACTGGCTGGAGTACCAGCAGTAGCAGGAACCGCAGGAACAAGCACATTACCTTGTGCATCAAGAACAGCAGGAACAGCAGGAGTGCCAGGAACGGCAGGAACATCTGTAATAGTGGTTACATTTGGTGTTCCTTGGGTAATGTTAGTAATACCCCCTTGAAATGGATCCCCTGAAACCCCCGCTCGAGAGTTAAAGAATGATTGAGCTTGTCCTGGTACATTGTTTGTTAACTGCCCATTCACAATTGTTCTGTCGCCTATTCCAGTTCCTGGAATAGGAGCGGTGGGGTTATTTAAATCCAGGAAAGTATTATTACCACTATAAGGATTAGCAGTAACAGGTGTACCACCGCTTATATTGGTTCTCGCTTCAACACTAGTAGCTGGTCTGGAACCACCAAAATTTAGAGATGCTGCACCGCCATCATTAGTAAAGTAGTTATTGCCAACCCCAAAGGAAAAGCTGGTGTTGTAGTCCTGGGTGTTCAAGAGGTTAACATCGATAATCTTGACGTTGACTACCACTTGACGACGGCGGATATCAAGCTGAGTTAGTTGAGCCATTGCCATCTCAACTAGCCGAGGAGGGCCAATCAAGGTTAGAGAATTAGTACGCTCATCCCCTAATGCCTGTAAACCTCTAAGTAAAGGGTTAGAGTCTTTAAAATCAACTCGTTGAGTTTCAACTCTGGTTTCTGTGGTCGTCTGAGTTTGGGTGACAGGTGCGACTCCAGTACCCACGGGTACGGCATTAACACTAGTAACTTGTCGTTCGCGGCTGACGGCACTTTCTGCTCCTAAGCCAACTAAAAAGTTTAGAGCGACTCCCACCGTTACCTGATTGAGTCGCAGGCTACGCATAATCATGTCACGGGTGGAATTAGGTAGTTTAGGCCCAACAAAAATTGTGCGATTACTGCGGTTAGCTTCTAGACCACTCAAGCGCAGGACATAGTTAAACACATCTTGCACAGGCTCGTTTTCTATATCTAGGGAGATTGTTTGAGAGGTTGCTTGTGTATTAGCAGCGCCACCTTGTTGATCTCCAGCAGCTTGCTGACCTCCGATATAAGCCAGGTTCAAATTAGCAGCACGGGCAAGTAGTGACAAAACCTCACGCACAGGCGCATCTCGCAGCACTAAACGGGGTACACGTTCCTGAGTTCCTAAGTCAATGCTGCTAGGAGAAGCATCAGTATTAGAAATAGCAATATCTCCCACCGGTGGGGCGACGGCTCTAGGTAAGAAAGGTGGAGCCTGACTGATAGGTTGACCTGGCCTAGCAGCTTGTGCAGGTTGTCCGTCAATGGTGACTTCCGGGTTGGGAACGAGAACATCTGGCTTTTGACCAGGTTGGGCTGGAGTAGTAGCAGTCGGTGCTGTCGATGTTGGCGTTGTTGGCGTTGGTGCTGATGCTATGGTTCCTGCCGATGGGCTAAAGCTGAGTGTAATTCCATTTGGCGATCGCACCACGGGTTGACTATTAGGCGTATTGTTGCTGCCCGTTACCGTCACCCGGATGCTATTGGCATCAAGCTGATTAACCTCGACAGATGCAATTCCTGGTGCTGGGCTATCTTGACGAAAGCTATTACCTTGTGGTAATCGTAATTGAGTATTGATAATATCTGCGACTAAAGCCTTGCCTCTTTTTGTAGTGAAAACTTGGGGGCGCGACCCGGAAGAAGTTTTCAAAGCAACACTAATTCCACCATTAACTGGATTTAACTGTACATTAGTAATTTGAGTAATTTGTGCCCAAACTGGTTGAGTTGCCAAAAATACAAAAGCGGCAGTACCTAATATAAAACTATTACCGTGAAGCTGTTTCACAGTTCATTCCTCACCTAATAAAACCTTGTTTACAAACAATTCTGAGAAGTTGAGAAAAAGTAGTTAAGAGTTAGGAGTGAATAGTTAGGAATGATAACTCTACTCCTAACAGACGCGATTAATCGCGTCTCTACTCCTAACAGACGCGATTAATCGCGTCTCTACTTTTTCGGGGCAGCTTTAGCTGCTGCGGCTGCGGCTATTTCTTCTGGACTAAGTGGCATCAATACCTGTAACTGGAATGATGTATTAATCGCTGCTGGCCCTACCTGCACCGGTGTTTTATCCAATTCGGATTTTGACTCTACTGGAGCCAAAGTTGCTTGATAATCTTTAACTATTAACAAAGGCTGTAAACGCTCAATGTTACGAATTATCGATTGTGTTTGCTCATAAGTTCCTGTAATTTCGGCATTGATACTGCTGCGTTGCAGCTTACCGTCAACCTGTAGTCCTAGAGTTCCATCAGTAACTGGTTCTGGTTTTTGGGAAACTGGCACAAATTTCTTCAGTTTGGCTCTCACTACATTCATAGAAGTTGGAGTATTGCCAGACTCTATTAAGCGATTCATATCCAACAGCAATGTATCTAAGCTTTTTTCGTTAGCGAATAAATCTAAAACCTGAACTTTTTGCTGTTTTGCCTGTGCTAGCTCGTCTTTAACTTTGCCAATCTGTTTGATACTGGCTTTTTTTTGCTCAATTTGCGCTTGCAGTTCAGAGCTTTTGGCTTGCTGCTGCTGATAGCTTTCCCAAGCTGGCATCAGCAGGTTTAAAAATATATAACCTGCTCCTGCTAAACCAATTACCCCCACTATGATGCCAATAATTTTTGGCGTGAACGCAATACCAAATAGCATGGGGGATGCTGGCGTTGCCTGATCGAATTCCCCACTTTGTTCGCCAAAATTTAAATCATCACTCAGCGTCATTTTGAAATGACTCCTGTTTGTTGCATACTACGAATTCGAGTCACTAACCCCACTGTGCCTTTTTTTTCCAATTCCCGGATTAATTCCGAAGCTGGAACATCGTTCATACTCGATTGAATAGTGTATTCAACTACTTGTGGCAACTTAATTATTACACCATTAGCAGGTTGACCCACGCCTGGTGGTAAGGGAGCATCTACTAACGTTGCCGTCACAATTCTGCTTTCTGTAGACTTCAAGAATTGAGACTGTTGTAGACTCAATAAAAAATCATTGACATCGTTAAAAGACCGAGCCAATCCGATAATTTCTAACCCTCCAGCAGGATTGCTTGCTGGCTTCCCTTCCGCTGCCGGAATGGGTGGGGTTTGCCTGATGGTCTTAATTTGCACTGCTGCTGGAATGCGATCGCGCAAATCTTGCAGCATTGCTGACCAAGGTCGAATTTGGTCAAATACAGTAACTAAAGCTTGGGTTTCCCCTTTAATTGCCTTCGTCTCGTCTTTGATTTTATTGATATTTCCTATTTCTGTATCTAACCTCTTGCTTTCTTGGTCTAGTTGTGCAATTTGACCATCTAATTCAACAATCTTCCCTTGCAAAAACCACCAACCAATTCCCAATAAAGCTGGAATACTTACACCTATTGCAACTCCCACATACAGTAGTGTCAAATCTCCCGTAGGAAACTTTAGGGATATTCCCTTGTTTCTCTCAGGCTTTTTCTGGTATTGTGGACGATCTTTAAGAAAGTTAACATCTAGGCTGTACATTTTGTTACACCTCCCGCATTCCTAGACCAAGTACGATCGCCAAGCCAGAGCGCTGCACCTGTGGATATTTCTCAGCGGCAACTTCCAAGGATAAAGCCCCGATTGGATCTATTTGGGTAGTTGGCAAGCTCAATCGTTGGGTAAAAAATTCATCTAGCTGTTGGAGTCCACCTCCTGGCCCAGCTAATATAATCTGCGCTACCTCCAAATTTTCACTTTGATTGAGGTAAAAATCGATGGAACGGCGCAGTTCATCTGTTAGTTCTCCCAATACTCTCAATATGGCTGCCATACCAGGATTGATTTCAGTAACCCCAGTTTTACTGCCGTCTAGAGAAGTTTGAGGAATAACCATTCCGTGTAACAGTTCCATATCTCGTGATGCGGGTAAGCTCATTGCCTTTGCTAAGGCAGTTTGCATTTGATAAGTCCCGATTGGGACTGTGCGCGAAAATTGCGGCACTCCGTTAACGATGATGGCGATTTCTGTACTGTCGAACTCTATATCAACTAGTACTGCTGCTTCTTGCGGCCCAAATTGTCGCAGTTGATCGCGAATAGTCCGAATCAGAGCAAAACTGTTAATTTCTAAAATATCGATTTGTAATCCTGCCTGCTCGAAGGTACTTATATAGGTATCAGTTATCTCCTTACGAGTGGCAACCAAAAGCACCTCTACCTTTTCTATGCCATCCTCATCCATCTTGTACCCAAGTTTCTGATAATCTACATCAGCCTCTTCACGAGGATAGGGTAAATACAAACCTGCTTCATGGTTGAGAACCATTTCTCGCAGTTCTTTATCATCTAACTCTGCTGGCACTGGTATGATCCGAACGATGGAATCTCGCCCTGGTACACCAGTGGCAACGCGAGAAGTTTTGATTTTGCTCTCAGTTAGCGCCTGCTGGATTAATTGCGCCATTGCTGCGGGGTCGGTGATTTGACCATCGGTAACTACGCCTTCTGGAACTGCTACCGACGTAAAGGTTTCTAGCTTCAAGCCTTGACCCTGCTTGCGTAGCTGAACTACATTCACCCGTTCGGGAGCAAGTTCAATGCCGACCCCTTTTTTTGATTTGCCAAACAGACTTTTGAAGCTTTTTACCACATTTGTGCCCGATGGACTGCTAAATTGAATTGGGCATTGGGCATTGGGCATCCCTTCGGCTTCGCTCAGGGCAAGTGGGCATTGGGCATTAGGATTGGGTATTAAGAAAACTTTTCTCTAGTCCCCAGTCCCTAGTCCGTAGTCCCTAGTCCCCAGTCCCTAGTCCCCTCTATTACTGGTAGCCTATAATTTCGACAATTCTGATCTAAGTTTTTCACACTGAGCAAGCGTAAAAATACTGGGAAAATGATTCAATTGCGAAAATTTAAACAACTTGTTGCTTTTACACTACTTGGCTTATTAACCAGTTGGATTGTAAGTTGCAGCACAAGTAATGTTGGTACAGGTACAAAACAGGCTACTTTAGGAGCGGCAACTATTGAGTTTTGGACGATGCAACTCCAACCTCAATTTACCGACTACTTCAAAAGCCTAATTGCGAATTTTGAATCGCAAAATCCAGGTATAAAGATTAACTGGGTTGATGTACCTTGGGCGGCGATGGAGAACAAAATTTTAACAGCTGTCTCAGCAAAAACGCCACCTGATATAGTTAACCTGAATCCGGGTTTTGCTTCCCAACTTGCCGGACGAAATGCCTGGTTAGATTTAGATGCGAAAGTCCCAAACGCTGTACGTTCCTCCTATCTACCGAATATCTGGGAATCTTGTACGCTTAATGGCAAGAGTTTTGGGATTCCCTGGTATCTCACCACACGGCTAACCATTTATAACACTGATTTATTAAAACAGGCAGGTATCAATAAATCGCCTGCAACTTACGCAGAATTGGCACAAGCAGCGCAACAAATTAAAGATAAAACTGGCAAATATGCCTTTTTTGTGACTTTCGTACCGCAAGATTCTGGTGAAGTGCTGGAATCTTTT
>NZ_JAIVFR010000170.1 GCF_020829685.1 Nostoc sp. CHAB 5715
CAGAAGAATCTTCTGCTGTCAAAAATCAACACCACCCTAGAGAACATTCCCAACTCGTTCGTCCTTTGGTGGGAATTAGGCAATATACAAATCAATTATCACCAAAATTAGCAAACCCAGGATATGTGAAAAGGGCACGTCAAATATATGAGCAGCTATACTGTGAATTAGTCAACAGTTATTCGGGCTGGTATGTTGCTATTGAACCTGATAGCGGCGATTATTTTCTTAATGCCAATAAAGCTTTAGCTCAACAGCAAGCAAAACAAAAAAATCCTTCTAGACTAATTTGTACTTTCCAATTAATTCCCCAGGAGCATAGTTCAACAACTTGATTGAAGGAAAATTTAGCAGCCAAGGCGAGTTGATTTTTGAAATCGACCTCGTAGCATCTGATGGATTAATTATCACAGTTGATGCACTATTCGATACTGGTTTTACTGACTGGTTAGCAATTAATACTCAAGATGCTCTCTCGCTGGGATGGGAACTTGTGGAGAGTGAAGAAACACGTCTGACAGCACAAGGAGAATCCCAGTTTAATATCTACGCTGGTACAGTTAGTTTAGATACTCAAGAATTCAATATTTCTGTAATTGCTGGAGATGAAATAGCCGAAGTACTTCTCGGTTTACCTTGGCTTTTTACCAGAAAATTAGTCGTTGATTTTCCTGAAGACCTGCTAACTTTAGGATAAGTCACATCTTGCATCAAGTCTCTCAATCATTTTGAAAATCAGCAAGCGATCGCTGTACAAATTCCCATAGCTGACTTTGAAAGAATTGAAGAAATATTGGAAAACTACGGCTTGGTACAGCTAATGAAAGAATCGGAAGATGAAGAACCACTCTCTAAAGACGAAGCAATGAGGAACGTCTTGCTAAAGAGCGATCGCAGCACGATTTAGGATAATTTTGGAAAGATGAAACAAATTAAAATTATTGTCGAAAAGCATCCTGATGGCTATATTGCCTATCCTCTAGGTATTAAAGGAGTTGTAGTAGGTGAAGGTAACACTTATGCGGAAGCTTTAGCTGATGTAAAATCAGCTATCCAATGCCATATAGAAGTATTTGGTAATGAGGTTTTAGAAGATGAATCACCAGTTTTAGAGGCTTTTATCACTGAAGCTGAGGTAACTATTTAAAGATAGAATTTTTACCCATATAAATGCGATGCTGGTGGCTCAATAAGATGAAAGTAATCAATAAAAATAATGATGAACACGCGATTAGTCAATTCGCTGGTACAAATAATCGAATCCCTCACTCCAGAAGAGCGCATCTTTCTGCAACAACGACTAAGCAGCCAGCCAATTCAAGTGACAGTCGGTGTCTGCGGGGGACAGCCACGCATTCGCAACACGCGCATCCCTGTGTGGACGCTGGTGGCTTTTCGCCAACAGGGAGCAGATGAGGAAGAGTTGCTGCGAAACTACCCTACCCTAACCCATGACGATCTAAAAGCTGCCTGGATTTATTATGAACAGCACCAAGAACAATTAGACCGAGCAATCATCACGTTGACTGAGGATGATGATGGTTAAGCTTTACTCTAATGAGAATTTTCCTATGGATATAGTCAGAGAACTACGGCAGTTAAGCTATGATGTCCTCACTTCCTACGAAGCAAGCTATTAAAACACTAAAATAAAAGCACATATCGATAAATTATATCGCCCTAACTATGACAACTGTAATTGCTAGACCTTCATCCTTGATTGGCAGTATCAAAATAGAAAAGCTGGATAGTTTTTACCTGTTCAAATTTAATGATGAACTGCAAGCACGGATGGAAGAACTTTTAGAACGCAAAAAAGCTGATTTACTAACTCCAGAAGAAGCGATTGAACTTGAAGAGATTGGAGAATTAGATAGAATTTTTACCCATATAAATGCGATGCTGGTAGCTCAAAAAAATGATTGATGATGCTACTAAAGAAATTGTCCGCAAACGCGCCAATTTTCTATGCGAGTATTGCCATTCTCCAGAACGCATTTCCACCACAAGATTTACAGTAGACCATTTGATACCAAAGTCTATTGGTGGTGCCGCTGAAATTAATAATTTAGCCTTGGCTTGTCGTCGTTGTAATGAACGTCGCTACAACTTTGTCGCGGGATATGACTCAGAGACTCAAGCAATAGTACCTTTATTTAATCCTCGTCAACAAATTTGGTCAGAGCATTTTCTGTGGTCAGCAGATGGTAGGACAATTATCGGAATTACACCTATTGGGAGAGCAACCTGCAAGCGACTTGATATGAACGATGAACGCTATCCAGAAGATGACTCTATTCAGAGTGCGCGGGGTTTTTGGTTTCAAGCCGGCTTACATCCTCCTAGTGACGATCCCCGAAAAAGCTAGTCGCTATGATTCTCTTTAACTGAAGCGTATTGCTCTTAAACCTGCTACTGTTTAGTTCTAGACGCAAAAATTTTAACTTTAAACGAAAACATTCTCACTTCAAACCGAAATGTTCTCGTTTCAAACCAAAACGTTCTCACTTCAAACCGAAAATTTCTCGTTTCAAACCAAAACGTTCTCGCTTCAAACCAAAATGTTCTCACTGCAAACGAAAATGTTCTCACTTGAAACTAAAATATTAATGCTCTGAACTCGGAGTGTCTCACTTTAAACAAAAACACCCAAGCTCAGAGCAAAAAGTTTTATGTTTTTAGATAACAGCGTCGAGTTAATTTCTCGACTTATGAACTTTGTGGTTGCACTTTTTTAGCTTTCCGGGCAAATCTGCGTCCTAAATCATCAACCATTGACTCTAAACCAGAGCCTTTACCACTGGCTTTAGCATAGTTATATATCATCAAACCCGCCGCATAAGCTTCGCTACCAACAGCCACAGATGTATCATCCACCAGTTCTTGCAGTTGCGTCAACGACAGCAAAATGGGATACAGGGCTTCAAATAATTCGATATCTTGGCGCATATCATTCAAGTCAAAAGAACGAGGTAAGAAGTCAGGGTTTTGTGTGCCGATTTCCAATGCCTTACTCACAAACGCCCGACTCTTATCCCCCAGCTTGGGTAAAGCTTTACGCTCCTCGGTTGTCAAATCAATCAAGAACGGTAACTTTTCGCGGATAGTAGTAATAGCTTGCATCACGGCTTCCCTGTCTGCGGAGGAAAGTTTTGCACTGACTTTATTATCTGCCATTTTTCATACACCTTTAATGGTACTAGATTTCAGTATTCCCCAAATAATTTAGAAAGTAATAGTTATTTATAAGCAATTAAGAAAAAATTTTTATACCTTTCAATAAGTGATATCTCGCTAATTACCAACCTTGAGCAAGTTTCACGATTAGAGTCCACTGGCATTTGACCCAAGGAAGCCGAACATTTAGAGATAATATAGCAATCCTAAATCATTCGTGAAAAGTTAGATCCCCGACTTCTTAAAGAAGTCGGGGATCTGGACACTGCGAATTTTCACAAATCAGATAGGATTGCTATAGTAGCAGAGGTAATCTCAAAATTTGGCGTTAGCAGAGCGGTGCGCTAGCACTTCGCAGCTAGTTGTGAAATAACATTATTACTTCTATAGGACTCCTATTTGATTTTTGAAATAACTCGCCCTCAACTCGAAAAGGCTGATTCCCTACTCCCTACTCCCTACTCCCTACCTACACAAAGAAGTTCAGAAATCAAATCGGATTGCTATATAGGAATCCTATTTGATTGCCTGAAAAAAACTCAGTACACATCTATTCGCTTCTGTTACCTATTCCCTATTCCCTTTTGGAAGCTGTAAATTTAGCATAATAGGTACGGTAGAGCCATAAAAGTAATAGCCGAAAAATATCAAACCCAATTTTTATTATGACTTCTTCTCCCCATTACATCCCTCAATCTGACCCGCCGCTTCCTCCTTGGGAAACGCTACCAACGATGTATGATTTACCAAGTGATAACCCAGAGGAACCAGGCTTGCCAGACGATTTTCACTTTTTACAACCCTTACTTTTATACTTAACTTTTCAGCCCATTAACTGGAATTCAGAATTAGTTTACAGTGCTGCTGACCTTAATCTCTACTATGATTTACAGCATCCTTTGTGGTATAAACGCCCAGATTGGTTTGGTGTAGTAGGTGTAGGAAAGTTATACAAAGGGCAAGACTTACGGTTAAGTTATGTAACTTGGCAAGAACCAGCAAATCCCTTTGTAGTTGTTGAGTTATTATCTCCAGGTACGGAAGACGAAGATTTAGGCACAAGAAGAGAAAGTGCAGCAGATAAACCTCCTAGTAAATGGGAAGTTTATGAGCGAATTTTGCGGATTCCTTACTATGTTGTTTTTAGTCGCTACACTAATGAACTTCGGGCTTTTCACTTAGTTGGCGGTCACTATGAACCGATGAACTTGACTAATGGATACCTACTAATGCCAGAGATAGATTTAAGTTTAGGCTTATGGCAAGGTTCATTTCGAGATATTGAAAAGTTATGGTTAAGGTGGTTCACTTTGGCGGGAGAATTAATTCCCGCACCCACAGAGGAAGCTGCTGCTGCAACTGAACGAGCTATGATTGCTGAACAAGAAGCTACAGAAGCTAGACAAGAAGCTGCTCAAGCCAAACGAAAAGCAGAACAATTAGCAGAACGTTTGCGTCAGTTAGGCGTGAATCCTGATGAACTAGATGAATTATTGTAGCTTCAGGAGTCTTTTTTTATACTTAGGAGAATTTTCTGCTTTTGAGGAATCACCTATACTGAAAACTTTGATAGCCGCTATCTCAATAATGATATAGCTCTCAGAAAGATTAATTTTTGAGAGCGATCGCATATTCAGCACTTGAAATACATATAATAATTTTTTCAGCAAGTCTATAGCAACCTCAGTTTTTCTGAGAAACCATGATATCACGCTGTATCCTTAGTGTTCCAAAGCTCAGTACCAATAAAGTTGCTAGGGGTAAAATGTGTTTCATCTGCGAATCCAAAAGGCGATGCATAGAGCAGTCGCAGAGATTACCGCAGACACTGGTTATGTTCCGGCTGCTAAAATACGTAAGTATGAGTAGTATGATCGAACTACTCAGGTAAAAATTGTCTATTTGGTCACACAAGACCGTCGAAAGATTGTAGAAGAGTGTATTTCCTTGTCTTGACACTGATGCTAATCTCAATTTTAGGGATGTTATAAGCCTTTATCTGCTAGAGTTTCTCACTTTCAGCAAACTGAATAATTTATCAATAATAAAATCGCAAGGAGTGCGATGAGATGTCACAGTCCTTTATGACAAGACCAGAAATAGCTGCTGGAACTCTAATCGATAACCGCTATATTATTCAAAAACTTCTGGGACAGGGAGGATTGGGGCGAACTTACTTGGCCTTTGACACTCGTCGCTTTAATGAAGCTTGTGTTCTCAAGGAGTTTGCGCCCATTGGCACAGGGGAGAGTGGACTGGAACAATATCGCAACTTATTTAAAAGAGAAGCAAAAATTCTTCATCAATTGCAACATCCTCAAATTCCCAAGTTTTTGGCTTGCTTTGAAGGAGATGGTCGGTTATTCCTAGTACAAGAGTATGTTGACGGTAAAACATATTCTAGAGTGCTGGGAGAACTTCAACGTCAAGGAAGAAACTTTTCCCAAGAGGAAGTTATAGAGTGGTTAAAAAATCTGCTGCCTGTTTTGGAATATGTTCATCAGCACAACATCATCCATCGAGATATTTCGCCTGATAACATTATGTTACCTGATGGCAAGGATCTGCCAGTGCTGATTGATTTCGGTGTAGGCAAGCAAATTGCTGACATAAATGAAGGGAGAAGTTCTAACCATCAAGTGACCTTTGTTGGCAAAATGTCCCTTGTCGGCAAAGTGGGGTATGCTCCCCGCGAACAGATTAGCTTGGGCTTATGTTCCCCCTCTAGTGACCTTTATGCTTTGGGGGTAACAGCTATTGTACTACTTACAGGTAGAGATCCATCCTTACTAATGGATCAATATTCCTTAGAATGGAACTGGCGTTATTATACTTATGTTACTGATGGGTTCGCTCAAGTACTCGATCAAATGTTGGCAGATAGACCTAACAAGCGATACCAAGCAGCTAGGGAAGTTCTTATAGATTTAGAGCGGATTGAAGAACCAGAAGTGGTAATGTCTCCTGCAATCATGCTTGATAATTTGCCCCCCACTGTATTTAATCCTGAATTTCAGCCTATGTCGGCAATATCGCCGTCATACAACCAACCTGGAGAAACAATTTTTAGTTCACCTACTTCACCAGCTACTCCGCTTGGGCGAATTAAAGAACAGCAACCTTCGCTCCAACGAGCATTTCTCAAACATTGCCAGCAAGAGTTAGCTTACCACATCGGGCCAATGGCAGATATAGTTATGGAAGAAATATTAGCTGAAAATCCTTACATTTCACCTGAGCAATTTATTGAACTCATAGCCAGGGAAATTCCTGACTTTCAAGCAGCTTTGGAATTCAAAAAAAGCTTATTCTCATAAATCTTTAGACCAACACTAGTTTAAGGATAATTTAAATTTTTAATTTTTTTAGTCGCCTATACCTCCCTGAGTGCGTTTGATTCTTTTCATTGCCATTTCTAAACTTAACTGCATCCGTTTAAAGGCTTTAGCTAAATTACCGATTTCATCATTAGACATCTGCTCGAATTCAACATCCATGTGTCCAGTACTAACTTCTTCGGCGATGCGAGTCATGCGTTTGAGAGGCATAACAACTTGTCGATTCAAGAAATAGTTTACTAACAGGATAGTAGCTATAAAAATAGTTGATACAATTAAAATAATTAGTAAGGAAGACTGATGGGCTTTGTTGATGACGTTATTTGCTGGTACTGTAATAATCTGAGCGCCGACAATTTCATTCAGCTTCCACCCAAATCCATTAGCTGTACCATAAAGATTAATCATACTTGGAGGTGCAGCTTCGGGTACACTATGACAGACCAAACAACTTTGTTCAGAAACTGGTAAGGGACGAGCAATATAAAAGATATCCCCACCAGGAATTGAGCGAAATCCACTCAGTTCTTTAAGGTCTGATTTATTTCTGAACCTTTCTACAATTTCCGTCTCAAAAACGTCAGCTTTATCCCGAAGATTTGTGGGATTGAGAGTTGCTTCTTTATAAAAGAAGTCACGGTAGTCTGGTGTTTTCCGTAAAATATCAAATACCTCCCGTGCTGAGTATGCAGGCACACTTTGCGGCAAAAACTCAGTTTCCAATTTATCAGCTAGCTCTGGATTAACTTGAGTATTGGTGTATTTACGAATAGAACTCATGGTTTGCAT
This sequence comes from Nostoc sp. CHAB 5715, assembly GCF_020829685.1. Taxonomy (GTDB): domain Bacteria; phylum Cyanobacteriota; class Cyanobacteriia; order Cyanobacteriales; family Nostocaceae; genus Nostoc. The sequence continues at coordinate 7,305 of NZ_JAIVFR010000170.1, forward strand.
GAGCATAAGACCTGTTGAGCTAATATCTTGTTTAGCATTTTCTCTAAGCAGAGAAGAAAGAGCAAATCCACTCAAGCTCAAACCGAATGTCAGAATTACCAGTAGCAAAATTGTAAACTTTTGTTTCAAGTTTAGATTCTTTAGCATAATTTCACATTCCCTACAAGTCAAATTATTATGAGCAAATATCGCTAAAGTCATCGTTTACTTTAGCATGAGCAATAAAATAAAATTTTGGTGTAAAGGTATAGTTTAGCTAAAACTATTAGGATATATAGGACTAATATTTGATTTCCGAAAAAGCTCGGTACAACTCAAAAAGCCTAATTCCTTATTCCCTACTCCCTACTCCCCACTCCCCGCCTATCGCGCTTGCGCTGCGCTTCGCGCACCACGTAGATAATTTCAAAAATCAAATACGATTCCTATACCCAACTCTATATTAGTAATTATTGAGATTAATGAAAATGTTCTCTAAGTAACTAATTCAAAAAGCGACAACACCAATTTAAATTGAATTTCCAAAAATTCGTGTTGGCTGTTATGATACCGTGCCAAAATAAATACCAGGAATTGTTAAATATTACTAATGGTGTGGAATGCAGGAAAGTCTTTATTCGGTGGACGCTACATTATTGAAAGCCAACTAGGCGAAGGCGGAATTGGCATTACTTATCTTGCCAGAAATCAACGCAATCAACTGCGAGTGATTAAAACCCTCAAAGAAGAAATCCTGAATCACCCCGCCTGGATACTCCACCGAAACAAGTTACGGCAAGACTTCCGTGATGAAGTAGTTCGGCTGGCTGTGTGTCACCATCCTCATATAGTACAGATAGAAACCATCTTTGATGAGGGAAATTTGCCCTGCATGGTGATGGAGTACATCGAAGGCGAAGACTTAGGACAGCGCCTGAGACGGATGGGGGTGCTATCAGAAGCAGAAGCGCTACTATACATCAGGCAAATTGGCGACGCTTTAACGCTAATTCACTCTAAAGGGCTGCTGCATCGGGATCTCAAACCACGTAATATTATGATCCGCATTGATAAATCAGAAGCAGTGCTGATAGACTTTGGCATCGCTAGAGAATTTATTCCCAATATGATTCAAAGGCATACAGTGTATCGTACTCCTGGTTTTGCCCCACCTGAGCAGTATGAATCAGAAGCGCCACGAGGAGAATATATTGATATCTACGCCTTAGCTGCTACTTTGTATAATTTGCTTACCGCAGTTATACCGACGAGTGCAGATGATAGACGTCACAATATTAATTTAGAACCACCACAATATTTTAATCCTAAAATCAGCGACAGGGTGAATGAGGCTATTATGTGCGGCATGGATTTGGAGTCCACCTATCGTCCCCAGTCTGTGCAGGAGTGGTTGGATTTATTGGGTTCTGATACTGGCGATAAGATAGCACCAATATCATCTAACTTGGTGATAACGCCTAAACTTAAACCACCTCCACCTGTTGTATTAGATCAACAGAAGTGGCAATGTGTACAGACCCTCAAAGGTCATTCTAGTATGGTTCATGCGATCGCCATTAGCTCAGACGGGCAATTGATTGCTAGCGGCAGTAATGACCATACTATTAAACTTTGGCAACTGGGTACTGGCAAGCTAGTGCGTCAACTGGGTCGTTGGTCTTCTGGTCATTCTAGTATGGTTCATTCCGTCGCCTTTAGCCCAATCTCCTCAAAGCTTTCTTATCAAAGGGAGTCAGGCAAATCTGCGGGAGTTGCAGACCAAAACCGGGGAATCTTAGCTAGCGGTAGTTGGGATAATACCATCAAATTGTGGGATGTAAACACAGGCAAAGAAATTCGTACTCTCACTGGTCATACTAATTGGGTGAATTCCGTTGCCTTTAGTCCAGATGGCAAATTTCTGGCTAGTGGTAGTGTTGACTGCACAATTAAACTGTGGCAAGTACACACAGGTATAGAAACCCAAACTCTCATAGGCCATTCTGACTCAGTTTCGTCAGTTGCCTACTCTCCAAGAACGCCTGCAACGAATAGCAAGGATAGGCAGCTTGTAGCTAGTGGCAGTACTGATTACACCATTAAATTATGGCAAGTATACACAGGCAGAAACATTTGCACATTATTAGGCCATTCCTTCTTTGTTAACTGTATCGCCTTCAGCAAGGATGGGGAAATTATCGCTAGTGGCAGTGGTGACAACACAATTAAACTGTGGGATGTAAATACAGGTAGAGAAATTCGTACTCTCAATGGTCATTCTGATTCAGTTTGGTCAGTTGCCTTTAGCCAGGATGGGCAATTTCTCGCTAGTGGCAGTTGGGATAAGACTATTAAACTGTGGCACGTACACAGTGGCAAAGAAATCAGCACACTTATAGGGCATTCCAACTATCTTAGATGCGTCGCCTTTAGTCCCGATGGTC
>NZ_JAIVFR010000171.1 GCF_020829685.1 Nostoc sp. CHAB 5715
TTGACCAATGACAAATGACCAATGACAAATGACTAAAAAACCAAAAAGCCACCAAAAGATTTAGCGCTCGTGGTGGCTCCTTGAAACTAACTAATAGTATTATGCCAGAAAATCCATTTAAAAACAAAAAGCGGAGGAACAGGTGAACTGACAGAAGCGGATGAAATGAAAATCCTTCAAAAAGCGGTAAAACAGCGTAAAGATTCTGCTGAAATTTATAAAACCCAAAACCGTGAAGATCTCCTGGTAAAGGAAGAAGCCGAAATCGCCGTTATTGAAGCTTATCTGCCAAAAGCCATGTCTGAAGACGAACTGAAGGCCGCTTTACAGGAAATCATTGCCAAAGTTGGTGCCAGTGCCCCTTCTGATATGGGTAAGGTGATGGGCGTAGCTACCAAAGAACTCGCCGGAAAAACAGACGGAAAAGCGATCTCGGCCATGGTGAAACAACTGCTGGCCTGAAACTATGGCCACCATTGATATTTTGCTGCTATTGCCGATCGTTTTCGGGGCTTTTAAAGGCTATCAGAAAGGACTTCTGATAGAGATCATCGGTATTCTGGCTTTTATCATTGCTATAGTGCTCGGCTTCAAATTTCTTGGATTCGGAATAGATGTACTGGAAAAATTATTGGGAACAGAGCTGACAGGAAGCTTATCGCCTTACCTTAGTTTTATCCTGATATTTTTTCCTACCATATTCCTGATCAATAAAATGGGCTGGATGATGCGTAAATCGTTGAAGTACACGCTTTTCGGAACTCTGGACGGATTTCTCGGGGCCATCCTCGGAAGCCTCATGTGGCTTTTCGGGGTAAGTCTCCTGCTTTGGATCATCTCCAAAACCGGCATTCCCCTACCCGAAAAATGGTTTACTGATGCAGACTTCTACCCTTTTATCAAAGATTTCGCTCCGAACATCATTTCCAAAGTTTCAGATATGATTCCCGTGGGAGGCAACCTCGTGGAGCAACTCAAAGAAATAAAGAATAGTCTTGAAAATTAACCGGACCTGACATTGAAAACAACAAAATTTCTGATAATGAAAAAACTCATTCTTGCCTTTTTTCTTCTCTCCTTTTACGCCAACGCACAGAATACCTATCCGGTCATTCCTAAGCCAAACAGCCTGGTAGAAGGAAAAGGAAAATTCAGCATAACGCCCAAAACAAAGATTGTGGTCAGTACCAATGCTCCTGAAACCAGGAAAGTGGCAGAGCAACTGGCCCAGAGGATCCAGATCGTGACCGGAAATTTGCCGGAAATCACTTCACAGAAAACGCCGAACAGCATCAGTTTTGAAGACGCCCCGGCACTTGGTCCGGAAGCTTATGAATTCGTGGCCTCTCCTGCTTCAGTAATTATCAAAGCCTCCACGGCTAAAGGCCATTTTTACGGATTCCAGACTTTGCTTCAGTTGCTGCCACCTTCTGTTTATAGCTCAAGCCTGCAGCCGGCGGTTAAATTGACGGTGCCTGAATGTGTTATCAAAGACGAGCCGAGATTCGGCTACAGAGGCATGATGCTGGATCTGGGAAGACATTATTTCCCGGTGAGCTTTATCAAAAAATATATCGATCTGATTGCGATGCATAAACTGAATACCTTTCATATGCACCTTACGGACGACCAGGGCTGGAGAATTGAGATCAAAAAATACCCGAAGCTGACTGAAATAGGTTCAAAAAGAAAAGAATCTATGGCCGGGCACTACCGTGACCAGAAATGGGACGGTATTCCCCATGAGGGGTTTTATACTCAGGACGAAATCAGGGACATTGTTAAATATGCCGAATCTAAATTTGTTACGGCTATTCCCGAAATAGAACTTCCGGGACATGCCCAGGCGGCCCTGGCAGCCTATCCTGAATTAGGATGCGAAAACAAAAAATACGAAGTGAGCACCCTCTGGGGGGTAAGCGACCAGGTTTTCTGTCCGAATGAACAGACTTTTGAATTCCTTCAGAACGTATTGACGGAGGTTATGGAATTGTTCCCTTCCAAATACATCCATATCGGTGGTGATGAATGTCCGAAAACCGCCTGGAAAAACTCTGAATTTTGTCAGCAGCTTATGAAAAAAGAAGGTTTGAAAGACGAGCATGAACTGCAAAGTTATTTCATCAGGAGAATCGACAAATTTGTCACTTCAAAAGGACGCAAGATCATAGGCTGGGACGAAATCCTGGAAGGAGGAATTTCTCCCAATGCCACCATCATGTCATGGAGAGGTATTGAAGGCGGAATCGATGCGGCTAAGCAAGGCCACGATGCCATCATGACCCCTACCAGCAATCTTTACCTGGATTACTACCAGTCCAACCCATTGACAGAACCGATAGCAATCGGGGGATATCTGACTATCGAAAAAGTGTACGGCTACGAGCCGGTTCCGGCTGCCCTTACCAAAGAGCAGGCAAAACACATCCTGGGTACTCAGGCCAATCTCTGGACGGAATACATTGCCACTCCTGAGCATGCCGAGTACATGGCCTTCCCAAGGGCCTCAGCCCTGGCTGAAGTAGCCTGGACCAAAGCAGAGCTTAAGGATTATAAAAACTTTGCTTTGCGTCTTAAAACCCATTTTGAGAGGTTAAAGCACCTGGGGGTTAATTATGCCAGGAGTTATTATGACATCACAGCATCTACCTTGAAAGATGCCAAAGGATTTCCGGTCGTCAAACTGGAAAACATTGACAAAGATGTCATCATCAGGTACACACTGGACGGTACAGAACCTAATGCACAATCACTGGCTTTTGACCCGGCTAAAAACATCCCGATCAATGCAGACATGCTGATCAGTTCGGCAGCGTTTTCCAAAACCGGAGATCAGCTGGGCAAAGTTCTGACGAAACAGTTTGTGGTATCGCTTTCTACCGGCAAAACCTACACCCTTGCCGATGAACCACAGGGTTACACCGGAGGTGAAAAATATGCCCTTACAAATGCCATTGTCGGAGATCTGAGCAACTCTTCTTCATGGGTTGGTTTTAACGGAAAAGACCTGGATGCAGTGATCGATCTCGGACAAAGAACACTGTTCAACAGAATCGGTGTAGCTTTCCAGAGAGCCAGTGCTTCGTGGATCATGCTGCCAAGATATGTGGAGATATTTGTTTCTGATGATGGCAAGACTTTCAAAAGTGTCAAGAGAATCGAAATGGATACATCTGATAAGCCGGAATACATTGTACAGCAACTGAACATTGCACTTGGCACTCAGAACGCCAGGTATATCAAGGTTTTTGCAAAAAATTATGGTAAACTGGCCGACAGTCACCCGGGACACGGCAACCCTGCCTGGCTTTTTGTGGATGAAATCTCAGTAAAATAAAATTATGGAACTGATCTATTGGATGGACATTCTGGGCGTTCTGGTCTTTGCGATCAGCGGAACAATGATTGGTATCGAGCGTCAGCTGGACATTTTCGGTGCCTCTGTCATTGCTTTTGCCACCGCTGTGGGGGGCGGAACGCTCAGGGATGTACTGATAGGCAGCACACCTGTAGGCTGGATGAAAGATCCGGCCTACATTTATGTGATTATCCTGGGCATTTTCCTGGCCTTGTTGTTCAAGAAAGAGTTCTCTATGCTCTCCAAAACCATTTTCCTGTTTGATACCATCGGGCTGGGGCTTTACAGCATCATCGGGCTAAAAAAAGCCCTTCTGTTCGGCATGTCGCCCATGGTAGCGGTTATCATGGGGACAGTCTCGGCCGTTTTCGGCGGCGTACTCAGAGATATTCTCACTAACCGTGTACCGCTCATCTTCCGTAAAGAGATATACGCCATCCTCTGCATCATCGGTGGCATCGTTTTCCTGATCCTGAACAAGTTCTTTGATCATGACATCATCAACACCTACCTTACCATGGGCCTGGTCATTTTTATGCGGATCCTGGTGGTGGTGAAGAAGTGGTCTTTGCCGAAAATTTCGTGAGATCAGACACCTTTGAAACTAAATAATTCCTTCGCTACCCAATAAATTTCATGGTTATACGTTCCGAATAAAATCAAAACATAACCCGTATGAAATACTTATTTCTCACAGCACTTACATTTTTCCTGTTTTCCTGCGGCCATCCAGACACAGCCCTTTCTCCCAAAAACAGAGACCTGCAAAAACAACAAACCTCAGTAATTACGAATATAAACGGCACACCGATAGCCCCCGACTGGAAAGCGGATTTTTCTTTTGAGACGAATGGGAAGGGTGAGGTTATTTTACCAAAGAAATGATGGTAATAACAATGCTCGAAGTGACTTCAGATCGCCCGTCCATTTATATTTGTAGAAAGACCTCTTAATTGCAGTTTACCAGCCTCGCAGAAACCACTCTTAAATATAGCTTTATGGGTTTCATAAGAATAATAGCGACGATATCTCTGTTTTTAAATGCTATGTCTTCCAGAGGGCAAACGTCATTTGAAGACTACTATCGAACAGATAAAGGAGGATTAAGCTTAGACATGTATCCAACTCAGTAAAATTAGGCGATCGATACCGTCCCAGATATTCAAAAATATCGCTAAAACCCCAGATTAAAGTTGTAAATGAAATCTCCAAATGAACAATTACTAATCCGACAAAAATTAACAACAATCCCAACCAAAGGAAAACTAAATTTGCAGGCTTTTTCGGCAGTGGAGGGAATTGATAAGTTTTAAATACCATCTTTAAATCACCCGCGATCGTAATTGGTTAGATAATCGATCTAGCACGGTTACAGCCAGATAAACTGACACTATAATCATCATTAATTGACTGTAGTTAAACAGGCGAATAGATGACACCAACTCATATCCAATTCCTCCAGCACCTACCAAACCAACAATCGTTGCTGAACGCACATTATGGTCGAGAATGTAGAGAAGTGTGCCAATTAAATCGGGAAAAGCTTGAGGAAGCATTGCAAAGGTTATTAATTGTAACCAATTCGCACCTGTTGATATTACCCCTTCAATAGACTTGGAATCTACCACCTCAATACTTTCAGCAAAAAACTTCGCCATAAAGCCAGTGGTAACAAAAGTAAGTGCCATTATTCCAGGTAATGCACCCAATCCTACGGCTGAGACAAACACCAATGCCCATACCACTTCTGGTAAAGCACGCATTAGAGAAAGTAAGTTGCGGCTAATGTGGTAAACTATCGGATGGGGACTACTATTGCGAGCTGCAAGTATTCCTAAAGGTAGGCTCAGAATCAGAGAAAAAGTTGTACTTAAAAAAGCAATTTCTAAAGTTTCTAACATTTTTGTTCCGAGAGTTGGAAAATAATCCCAATCAGGAACAGCGAATAACTGTCGGATAAATTCAAACAATCTTCCTGTAGATTGAAAAATCCTCACTAAATCCACTTCCACAATAGTAGCAGTACTGCCAAGAGCTAGCAGAATAACTAACACCAAAGCAACTAGAGAAAGAGGAGGTAGACCATCAGGACTTGGCCAATGCCATTTCCATGTTAAAGTTTTCATCTAAACTTCCATCCGCACGTCGATAAATGGTTTCCAGAATATCTTGTTGATGAAATAATTCCCCAGCTGTACCGTCAAAGACGACTCGACCCTGATTAATACCAATAATCCGTTCAGCAAACTGTATAGCCAAGCCAACTTGGTGTAAGCTAGCAACAACAGTAACCCCATCTTTTTGGCAAATTTCTTGTAGCAATTTCATAATTTCTTCGCAGGTTACTGGATCGAGACTAGCTACAGGTTCATCTGCTAGAATTACTGCTGGTTGTTGAGCTAAAACACGAGCGATCGCCACTCGCTGCTGCTGACCTCCAGACAGTCTACTAGCACGATTCCAGGCTTTTTCTGTCAAATCTACCCGCGCTAATGCCCAATGAGCTATTTCATAATCTTTTTTAGGGAACAGGTAAACTAGACTTTCCCACCAAGAACGGTGATAAAGTCTTCCAGTGAGGACGTTAGTCATTACGTTCAAGCGACCCACTAGATTAAATTGTTGAAAGACCATACCAACTTGAGCGCGAAGGCGACGTAGATTTTCTTTTGTAAGTTGACAATTGGCAATGATAATTTCACCACTACTAGGAGTTTCTAAACCATTCAAGAGACGCAGAAGTGTAGATTTACCTGCACCTGAAGGCCCTAAAATAACTGTGAATTCACCTGGATTGATTGTCAGTGTTGTAGGATGTAGAGCCTGAAACCCATTTTCATAGCGTTTACTAACTTGTTTAATTTGTATCAAAGACATAAGCAATTCAAAATTCAAAATGTTCGCGTAGCGTCTCGTAGAGAAGAAACTTAATCCTTGAGCATGGTCTGATTAAACAGGTGAAACTCAATAATTTTGTCCACCTGCTTAAACAAATTACTTAAGTAGTTGTTCGCGCCCTAATCCTAACTCCTTGACCATATTCCGGATTGGTGGATAGTTATTCGGAGTAGCAGAATCGTAACGCAATAGATCACCATATCCAGTTACCTGAATTTCTTTGTGAGCATTTAAAATAGCTTCCCGAATTTTCTTTTTAGTGGCTGGATCTAAATCATCACGGTACGTTAAAGGAGAACCAGGTAAAGGGTCAGAAGAAAGCAGAATCCGATTGCTTTGTTTACTAATTAACCCTTGAGAAAGCATCTTTTCGTAGGTGATGTCGTTGTCTGCTGCTGCATCTACCGTTTTGTTTTTAACTGCTAGTTCAGCAGCGTCATGGGAACCAGCATAAGTTAGTTTACCGAAAAACTCTTGAGGCATCTTACCTGTGTTTTTCTTAACAATGTAGCTGGGTACTAATGCTCCAGAAGTGGAGGCTGGATCGACAAAGGCGACATTTTTACCTTTTAAATCTTTCAGAGATTTGGCCGGAGAATTACCAGGCACAACGAATATACTCTTGTATGTAGATTGACCATTTTTACGAACACCTACTGCAAAAGCTTCTGCCCCTGATTCTCGCTGGGCTAGCACATAAGATAACGGCCCAAACCAAGCGACATCTACCCGGTCTTTCCTCATAGCTTCAATCACGCCTGCATAGTCGGTAGCAGTGAAGACTTTGACAGGGCGACCAAGTTTTTTCTGCAAATAGGCTCGCATTGGCTCAAATTTTTGCACCATTTCTTGATTATTTTCAGCGGGAATTAAGCCCAAGATAATGGGACGGTTTTGAGCCGAAGCCACTGGTAAGTTGAATTTACCTTGCAGCAAGGAGCTTATTCCTTGAGGGCTGACCTGACTTCCAATTGCTAAAGAGGATAGCAAGACCGCAATGGTAGTTAGATATTTTCTGCGAAACATGATTAAAATCTCCAAATTAAGTGAAATAGTTTAAGTCAACTAAAGCATTGATTTTTTTAGCTAAACCAATCAAATCTGGCGCTTATCTACTATGCTTGTTAAGTCAGAGGTCACACTATGAAGCAGGAACCGTTGAGAACCATGCGAGAATTGTTACCTCCATTCGTCTTATGTTCAATCTACAGTTCGTTTCTTAAATTCAAAGGGGCAGTTATATTAAAAGTTACTTATGAGCTGAACTATACAAGCTACTCTACTTGTATAGAGCATTCGTGACAGGTGCACATTTGCTCATTTGTGACACCTTAAGGCAAAATTAGTTTTGTCAACAGTAATTAAGCTGTCAATAAGCTAGCCCATTAAGTATTAAATTTAACTTTATAGAGGGATATAAAGACAAGGATGGACGATACTTTGAAATATGACGGTGAATTTAATAAAGTGCAACTTTCATAGAGGAGGCAGGATGAGCCGCGGCTTTCGTCGTAGACGCTTCCTCGGCTTGCTTCGACGTAGAAGTACGCGTTTACAACCCAAGCCGCCGCTTATCCTATCTCCCCTAGAAAAGAGAAATTTTGCATTCTGTTTAATCTACATTCCTAAAGACGGGAAAGTCACACGTTTTTAGTGATAGTCTCGCTAGCTCCAGCACAATAATAAATGAGCTTTAAAAAAAAAGATTAACCAAAATTTAATTGATTTTTATAATTTTGTTAATAAGTTTTTGCTATTTTTAGCATAAATCTAATAATGACTAACATTTAAATCTTAGAGCTTTATATACCTTTATGCAAAAGAGTATTCAAAAGTTTTAAGAGGTTGTTTGAAAAGTAGTTGGCTGTATCTTTGCACTTATTGATCCCCCTTAGCCCCCCTTTTTAAGGGGAATTTAGGGGGATATAGAACGTTTTGCTACTGACAAGAGGACTTTTCAAACATCCTCTAAAGGTATTTTTTTTGTAAGCATTTTAGATGAAATAGCAGTATAAGCCTTACAATGCAAAGTTTTCAGTCTGATTCTAATTCCTTTATTAGCATAAAGTAATCTGTAGAAACAGTTTTAGTCAATAAACACAACAGTTACGCTCCAGATCCTCTCAACCGCTAGAAGAATATCTGAGAAAAAGAGTAGAGCAGAAAATGTACAGGTAACTAATAAAAGTTTGATTATTGAATTAGGATGGATTCTTCATGAAGTCTACAAAGCAACAGCAAAAAGGTGAATCGGTTTACCATCAGATAGCTGAAAAGCTAATTGCAGATATCCAAGCTGGAGATTATCTTCCGGGCGATCGCCTACCTTCGGAAAACGAATTGGCCGCGCACTACGGTGTTCATCGCTTTACCGCTCGCATGGCAATTAAATATGTAGTTGACCAAGATTTAGTATATAGAATACAAGGGCGCGGTGCTTTTGTAAAAGAACAAAAAATTGATTATTCTCTCAATTTTAAAACTAACTTTACTCAAAGTTTGCTCAACTTAGGCTATCTTCCCTGTATCCGAATACTCAGTAGCAAATTAATTACTGCTAGCGAACAACTTGCCAATTTACTTGAAACTAATATCGGAAATTCTCTATTCCAAGTAAAATTTCTCCGCGTGGCATCGCTGGCAATGACAGATACTACTGTACCCGAATGGAATCCTTTATGTATCAGTGTTTCTTATTTACTCTCGGAAAAATTTCCCGACTTACCTATACTGATTTATAAGTCTCAATCTCTCTACAGTTTGCTGCGAAATCACTATGGGATTGAGCCACGTCGTACTCGTACTCAGATTGAAACCCAGGCGGCTTACAAAGAAGAAGCGAAACTTTTAAAAATTCCCCCTGGTGCACCAATGCTAATAACTAAAAGCCAAGTTCGTGACCAGCATGACCACTTATTTGAGTACACAGTCACTCATTTTCGGGGCGATCGATTTACTTTTGAAGTTTCTTGTTCACTGCAACTAACAACTTGAGTAGAGGTTTGAGATTCAAGAGTAACTCGATGACCCAGTTGCTCCCGGATTTCTCACAAGCCATAAAAAATCAATTTACAATTTCTCATCAATTATTTGAAATTCTTTTTCAGCAAAATCTTCAACTTATTACAAAAAAAAGGAACACAACGAATAGCTCAGTGCATCGCAGGGAAGAGGTTCGATGTGTTCCCTGTTCCCTCTGAAAACTATTAAAAAAAACATGAAAAATCGTTTAATACCTTTACTCGATAAAATTTTATTGAGAAAGCGTTCTCTTATAGAAACGGTCAATGACCAATTAAAAAATATCTCTCAAATTCAACACACTCGCCACCGCAGTGTTGGGAATTTCATGGTTAATCTGGCGTTGCTGAATTGAAATATGAATCTGGATGTAGAGACGTAGCAGTGCTACGTCTCTACAAGGATTTTGGTATTATGCAAAATCATGTTCATAGATG
>NZ_JAIVFR010000172.1 GCF_020829685.1 Nostoc sp. CHAB 5715
ACGTGTCAACTTAACGTAAAAGCCATGTCCCGCAAGGAACTGAAGTTCCTTGCTAATAGCGAAAGTCTTCTTTTGATGACTAAATATAGCCAAAAATCTTTAGTCTACTTCAGTAGACTTTAGCTATAAGCCCTGAAATTCATTTCTGGGCGGGCGTGTCAGCCAACAGATAAGCGATTTTTAGCTTAAGTTGACACCAATGAGCATTGCTGTGCCCCTACCGCGTGGTCTATTTACCTGAAAATAGCTGTAAACTAATTAGGCGTTACTACATGAGCGTCTTTGGGCGTGGATAGGTTGATTCAAAATATGAAGCATTAAATATTCTGACTACGTTCTCGTGCTAAATTACTAAAGCTTGGAGTTGGGAAACTCCGGTGAAATTCCGGGACTGTGCCGCAGCTGTGATGGGATCACCCAAGTCAGAATGCCAACTCTCAAGATGTCCTCAAGACACGCTCACCATCTACTCCCTGCGTTGCACGGGGAAGGAGTTCTAAGTTTGGTTTCTGGATTTGCCACTTGTCCTGGCTTGTTTTATGCTACACCCGCCGCCGATGGTATATTATCTCGCATTAGAATACCAGGTGGAATTATTAGTAGTCAGCAGTGCCGTGCGATCGCAGATATAGCAGAACAGCACGGTGGCGGCTATGTAGATGTGACTAATCGAGCTAACCTGCAAGTCCGTGAAATCCGCACGGGGATAAATGCTGAGGTTCTGAAACATCTACAGGATATAGGATTGGGTTCTCGCAATCCTGTTGTAGACCACATCCGCAATATTATGACCAGCCCAACTGCTGGTATCGACCCGCAGGAATTAATCGACACCCGCCCTTTTGTCCAAGGTTGGGATGATTATATTGCTGCACATCCGGCGCTTTCGGGACTGTCGGCAAAATTTAGCGTTTGCTTTGATGGTGGTGGGATAATTCGGGTGTGCGATCGCTTGAATGATATCTTATTTGCTGCTGTCTTAGTTGACGGTAATGTTTACTTCCGCCTCCATCTCAGTGTAGGTGCAAAGGGTCAACCGCCCAGCGATATGGGAATTTTGTTGCCACCAGAGAAATGTTTGCCCGTCTTGGCAGCTTTGGCGGATGTCTATCTAGCTCATAGTAATACTACAAGTAAGCGTAAGCTACGTCTCTTAGAGTTATTAAATATTTTGGGTTGTGAAAATTATCTCCAGGAAGTTAAACAGTGTTTACCTTTTTCTCTTTTATGCAGTGAAGTAAGAAAAGACCTAACCCCCCAACCCCCTTCCCTCGTAGGGAAGGGGGAGAAATTCTCCCCTCTCCTTGCAGGAGAGGGGTTGGGGGAGAGGTCAAATGCTAAGTATCAGCATATTGGTATCCACCCGCAACGTCAGCAAGGCTTATTTTACCTTGGTGTCGTCTTACCCCTTGGGCGACTGGAGAGTAGCCAGATGCGGGGTTTAGCAGATTTAGCAGCAAAATACGGTAGCGGCACTCTTCGGTTAACCCCCTGGCAAAATTTGCTGATAACAGATATTCCTCAGCAATGGGTTGCTGATGTCCAAAGTGAAATTGTTTTCTTAGGATTGGATTCCTCAGCAACTAACATCAAGAGTGCATTAGTTGCCTGTTCTGGAAAAAATGGTTGCGCCGCTTCTGCCACAGATACCAAAGATCATGCGTTGGCATTGGCAAAGTATCTTGAAACTCGGGTTACTCTGGATTGTCCAGTTAATATCCACTTTAGCGGCTGCGAAAAATCCTGCGCCCAGCATAGCAAGAGTGATATTACTCTGCTTGGTGTCAGCATTGAGGCTGACAATGGAACTGTGGAAGGCTATCACGTTTATGTTGGTGATAGCAAGGAGAAATTCGGATGTGAACTATATCAAAATGTAACTTTTGCCAAACTACCTGCATTAATAGAGCAAATGCTATATGTATATAAAATTCAACGTCTAAATTCTAATGAGTCTTTTGGGGAATTTGCTAATCGATATGCGATCGCCCAATTACAGCAGTTATTTAATATTATTCTTAATTCATTTGTAAATAACAAGATTCCCAACTTTTTAGAGAAGTCGGCAATCTGAACCTTTCGATTTTTATTTGTCAATCTAAAATCCTAAGCTGATGCGCGTCTAGATTGTACATTGCAATCGTTAATATTGTCCTTTGAAATACAAATGACTAATACTTCGACTACGCCCTTCTCTACGAGAGGCTGCGCCAACGGCTACGCTCAGGACAAGCTCAGTACAAGTGACAAATGACTAATGACAACCCTTACGAGTAAATATCCAATTTTATTTGCGTAACAGCTTAAATCGAATGCCCGACTACATCCGAGATGCCAACGAAATCTACCGCAATTCCTTTGCAATCATCCGGTCAGAAGCGAACCTAGATGTGCTGCCACCAGATGTAGCAAAAGTTGCTGTACGTCTCATTCATGCCTGTGGAATGACGGATATTATCACTGACTTGGGATATTCACCAACAGCAGTACAATCTGCAAGGGCAGCCCTAGCAGCAGGAGCGCCAATTCTGTGCGACTGCCGAATGGTTGCTGATGGCGTTACCAGGCGGCGGTTGTCTGCAAATAATCAAGTTATCTGTACCCTTAATGAGCCGGAAGTGCCAGAAATTGCCCAGCGTCTAAATACTACAAGGTCAGCGGCAGCCCTGGAATTATGGCGATCGCACCTCGAAGGCTCGGTGATCGCAATTGGCAATGCGCCCACAGCACTGTTTAGGCTGTTAGAAATGCTCGATGAAGGAGCGCCCAAGCCTGCTATTATCTTAGGCTTTCCAGTTGGGTTTGTCGGTGCAGCCGAATCAAAAGCCGCATTGGCAGCAGACAGCAAAAATGTACCATTTTTAACCTTACATGGTCGGCGCGGTGGGAGTGCGATCGCAGCCGCAGCAGTTAACGCCCTGGCAACGGAGGAAGAATAATGATGAAAACTAAAGGTCGTCTTTATGGAATTGGTGTCGGCCCAGGCGATCCCGAACTATTGACTCTGAAAGCACTGCGGTTATTACGTGCGGCTCCTGTGGTAGCCTATCAATCAGCCACAGATAAAGAAAGTATTGCTAGAGCGATCGTGGCGCAGTATCTACCTGGCAATCAAATTGAGGTGTTATTTCATCTCCCCCGCGCTTTGGAACCAGAAAAGGCCAAGTCTATTTATGACAAGGAAATTGAACCAATCGCCGACCATTTAGCAGCCGGTCGAGATGTCGTAGTGCTGTGCGAGGGCGATCCATTTTTCTATGGTTCGTTTATGTACCTGTTCACGCGGTTATGTGACCAGTATGAAACAGAAGTTGTCCCCGGAGTTTCTTCGCTGATGGCTTGTCCGGTAGCCTTGGGTGTACCTTTCACCTACTACACCGATATCCTCACAGTCTTACCCGCGCCATTGCCAGCAGAAGAACTAACTACACATCTGCTGATGACCGATGCAGCCGCAATTATGAAGCTAGGTCGTCACTTTACCAAAGTACGAGATATTCTGCATAAATTAGGGCTAGCATCACGGGCAAGATATATTGAGCGGGCATCAACATTACAGCAACGCATCGTACCTCTGGATGAAGTTGATCCAGCCAAAGTACCCTATTTCTCAATGATTGTGATTCCAACTAAGAATCGACTATAGACCTTAAAATAATTCGTAATTTGTAATTCGTAAGTAGGCGAGAAGAAATCAAAGGTTCTTGACAGAAACGGGGATTAAAGAAGCGGGGACTGAAAACGATGAAATATAAAGGATATGAAGCATCTGTAGAATTTGATGCTGAGGCAGAAATTTTTCACGGTGAAGTAATTAATATTCGGGACGTGATTACTTTTCAAGGTAGTAGCGTAGATGAACTAAAACAAGCTTTTTCTGATTCAGTGGATGATTATTTAAATTTTTGTAGAGAACGTGGAGAGGAGGCTGATAAGCCATTCTCAGGTAAATTCATGGTGAGAATTGACCCTGATTTACACAAAAAAATTGTATTTCTTGCAAAGAAAGAGGGACAAAGCCTTAACTCCTTGGTCGAAAAAAGCTTGCGCCTGTACGCTAGTTAAGTTAGTTAACTAATAGCAATTACAGCACGAATACCAAAAAAACTCGGTCAAGCAATTATCATTATCAATAAATCTTCAAAAACAAGACAGTACTCCAATTACTGCTGGTGGACTTTTTTGGTCAGACACTTCGGGCCTTTTTAAGTACTAATACTATTCAATTAGACTTTACCATAAAGAAATACTTCAAGAAAAGTTGATGGTTTCTAATAGCACCTTCACTCCTGATACGATCGCTGCTGGCTTTTATGCCCTGTCTGACCCCCTACGGATTAAAGTATTAGAACTTCTGCGCTCTCAAGAACTATGCGTGTGTGACCTGTGCGACCATCTGGGAACCACTCAGTCTAAACTGTCTTTTCACCTCAAAACCCTGAAAGAAGCTGGCTTAGTTCGCGCTCGTCAAGAAGGGCGCTGGATTTACTACAGCCTCAATCTGCCGCAGTTTGTTGTTTTAGAGCAGTATCTAGCAGAATTCCGCCGCTTTAGCCCAATATTGCCTATTCGTCCCCCCTGCGAAACTTAAAAATCCATCAATTTTTTTTGTAATGTTTTGTTTCCTGCTAGCTCTTTAGACATTGACAAATCAATTTTTTTTGAAATGATAGAGGTATGCTCTTGATATAGGTCAATGAACAAAAAGACTTCAAAACACCTCTCTTTTATTGACCGCTTCCTGACCTTGTGGATTTTTTTAGCAATGGCTCTTGGTGTTGGTGTGGGCTATTTCTTTCCTGGAGTAGAAGCCTTTATCAACCAGTTCCAAGTAGGAACAACGAATATACCAATTGCCATTGGGTTAATTCTGATGATGTATCCGCCCCTAGCCAAGGTGCGGTATGAAGATTTAGGGGATGTATTTCGCAACGGTAAAATTCTCGGTATATCACTACTTCAGAATTGGATCATTGGGCCAATTCTGATGTTTGCTCTAGCGGCTACCTTTTTACACGGTTATCCAGAATACATGACGGGATTGATTCTGATTGGATTAGCTCGTTGTATTGCAATGGTAGTTGTGTGGAGCGACTTGGCACGAGGCAATACAGAATACACGGCTGGATTGGTTGCTTTCAATAGTATCTTTCAAGTTATCTTTTATAGCCCTTATGCATGGTTCTTCATGACTATACTGCCGCCACTATTTGGGTTACAAAGCAGTGTTGTTAATGTCAGCATTGCCGAAATTGCCCAAAGTGTGTTTATCTATCTTGGTATTCCCTTTTTAGCTGGATTTTTCACTCGTTACTTCTTAGTAAAAGTGAAAAGCAAGCAGTGGTATCACGAGGAATTTGTGAATAAAATTAGCCCGATCACGTTGATTGCTCTGTTATTTACAATCGTGGTTATGTTCAGCTTGAAAGGGAATTTGATCGTTCAAATACCCTTAGATGTGGTGAAGATTGCAATTCCCCTGATTGTCTACTTCGTCATCATGTTTCTGGTTAGCTTTTACATGGCTTGGCGGATTAAGACAGACTATTCTAGAGCCACAAGTGTAGCATTTACAGCCGCCGGAAATAATTTTGAACTTGCGATCGCAGTTGCGATCGCAGTATTTGGCATTAATTCGGGTGTTGCTTTTGCTGCCGTCGTCGGGCCTCTGGTGGAAGTGCCTGTATTGATTGGTCTTGTTAATGTTGCTTTCTGGTTTGAAAAACGTTATTTTTTGCCATCAGAATCAAGAACCTGATTGATAAATTTAGTCTTTAAACCTCCCTTGGACATCCAGTCGCACAGAATCCATGCTGGATTCTGGCTCCTGAATTCTGAATTCTTCTTCGGTAATACTGAGATTAAACTAAGGCTCGAACCAATGGAGCAAGAAACAATTCAACCAATTTCAGAGAACCTGTGGTGGGTAATTCCAGGAAAACTGGCAGGTGTTCGTAAGCCAATGGCAGAGGAGTTGACAGAGTTACGGGCTACTGGTATTAGTGCGATCGTCTCCCTTATGGATGACCCCTCTAACCTAGATTTGTATCAAAAAGCAAACATTCCTCATCTGTGGTTGCCAATCAAAGGTGGCACTGCACCCAGCCTAGAGCAGCTTCAGGAATTACAAAACTTCATTGACTCTCAAAAAGGCATTGGCAACGCTGTTGCAGTTCATTGCACCAGTGGAAGGCGAAGAACGGGAACGATACTGGCTTCTTACCTGATTTACACTGGCTCGTCTTTTAACGACGCAATACAGAAAATCCAACACGCAAATCCTGATGTTGAATTGCGAGAAGCCCAAAGCACCTTTTTGCGAGAGTTGGAGGAGAATAAACAATTACCATGACGACATTTGACCATCCCCCCAGAATTTTGTTTTTGTATGGTTCCCTGCGTGAGCGTTCCTATAGCCGCCTCTTAGCAGAGGAAGCAGCACGTATCATTGAAGAATTTGGCGCAGAGGTAAAGTTTTTCAATCCACGCGAACTGCCGTAAATCGGCAGCGTACCTGACACCCACCCGAAGGTGCAGGAGTTGCGTCAATTAAGCTTGTGGTCAGAAGGTCAGGTTTGGTCTAGCCCAGAACTGCACGGTCAGATTTCTGGCATTATGAAAAACTCCACGCCACTTGCGGGATGGAGTTTTTGGGCATGGGGAATCGGGCATGGGGCATGGGGAAGAAGTTACCAATGCCCAATGCCCAATGCCCAAAGCGGCGGGGCGGCTATCCCTCTCCACCCACGAGGGGATGGAGTTTCCCGCCGCTTTCAATGAAAAACCAAATTGACTGGATTCCGCTCAGTATCGGAGCCGTTCGCCCGACTCAAGGGAGAACTTTGGCACTCATGCAAGTAAGTGGCGGATCTCAGTCTTTTAACGCCATCAACACATTAAGAATTCTTGGGCGCTGGATGAGGATGTTCACTATCCCGAATCAATCTTCAGTGGCTAAAGCATACGAGGAGTTTAACGAAGACGGTACTATGAAAGATTCGCCCTACCGCGATCGCGTTGTCGATGTCATGGAAGAACTTTACAAATTTACCTTGCTATTGCGTGACAAAGTTGATTATCTCACAGACCGCCACAGTGAACGTAAAGAAAAAGCTACTAAAGAGACAATCAAGATAGCTTCTCAAGCTCTTGAAGTTAACTCTAATATAGCTTAGTACAACATTTCATTAATTCGTAGCGAATTAAATTTGGCAATACCCTGCAATGCCAATGCATCGACTAACAATGCCAATGCATCGGCTGACAATGCCAATGCATCGACTAACAATGCCAATGCATCGGCTGACAATGCCAATGTATCGGCTAACAATGCCAATGCATCGACTAACAATGCCAATGCATCGACTAACAATGCCAATGCATCGGCTGACAATGCCAATGCGTCTTTTTGCATTAAAAACGTTACGATTTTACGCAAAGCTGTACTTAGTCCCCTCCTCGCTAGCGGGGAGGGGAGACAAAGCGTAGCTTTGGCGGGGTGGGGTTCTTCGGTTTTAATAAGCAATCAAGTGGACATGATATAAAACTTTGTTTATCCGTGCTTGTTTCCAAACAAGGATTTTTTAGCTTTGTTGATCAAGCAAGGCTTTGAAAAAGATTCAAAATCAGCATGTTATTTTTCTCTCTTCAGAGATATAAAAAAGAGTTATTTACATAAGCCAAATTTATCCGGTCAATCACTATATAAATTATTTTCCAAATATAAAAATAAATGGTTTGGTGATATTTTGGTAAAAAAGAATGGTATTATCTGGCATAGCGTACCACTACGCTAAAGGACTTCCAAATAAAAAATACTCAACTACTTTTTGTGCGGGCTAATTTTTCACGTAATCTGGAAAATCCCACGAAAAACCTAACCCCCTAACCCCCTTCCCGACGCGGGAAGGGGGAAAATTCAAAGTATCTCTCCTAAAAGGAGAGAGATTTAGAGAGAGGTTTTTCAGATACCGTGAAAAGTCAGTTTGTGGCGTGGGCTTCTCTCTCGCCTGCTTTTTGCTGCGGGTAAAATGCCCACCCCATAAGATTGGATAATTTATTTTTTGGAAATCCTTAATTACATCTTAACTGAAGATAAATTCACACCAAACGTTTAATCAGGAGAGAAAGTTTTATGGCTGATACCATACTATTTCAAGGTAACAGGTACATTGCGGATACTACTTTTCTTGCCGAATTTTATGGGGCGCAAACTGCCACCAATTTTGAAGTACTCTATAGCAGTGGCGTTCTGAAGTCTAGTTATGTAGGTGTTAATTTCACCTATAGTTCAACCGGATTCTTTAATTCTGGAACCATCACTTCTCAATTTGGCTTCGGAAGTAACGGCCAAATCACAAGCCAGGACACAAATCTGATTCTTGACGTTGCGACAAGAAATAGCCTTTTAACTGTCGGCACGTCAGGATACGACTATCGTCAATATGTTTATCGAGGTAATGACAGTATCCTCGGATCTTCCGAGGATGATAGCTTTGAAGGCTCCAAAGGTAACGACACCATCAATGGTGGGGCGGGTATTGATGTCATAAGCTTCCAAAAATTTAGTGAGGGAGTAATTGTTAATCTCTCAACAGGGCTGGCAGTTACTTCTTTTGGCACATCGGTTATTTCCAACGTCGAAGATATCGAGGGATCAGCATTCGGCGATATACTGACTGGGAACTCTGGAAATAACCAGATTCAAGGGTTTGGCGGCGCTGATAGAATTAATGGCGGTGCAGGATTTGATACTGCTGTCTATTTCGACGCTAGCTCAGGAGTCGGTGTTGATTTGTCCGCCGGACTTGTTGTTGGTGGTAGCGGTAATGATACTTTAGTTTCCATTGAGCGAGTGTTGGGATCTCGTTTTAGTGACGTGCTGATTGGTTCTAATGCCAATGAATCTTTCTTAGGGGGATTTGGTGACGATTCTATCGATGGTGGGGGTGGCATTGATACCGTTGAGTACGGTTTTGTCGGTTCCAGCGTTATCGTAGACCTTGCTAATGGAGTTGCTATTGGTGGTGCAGGAACCGATTCTATTTTCAACGTTGAAAACGTAAAAGGCTCGATTTTCAATGATGTCCTCTTCGGTAACTCTGGAGCCAATGTTATTAATGGCGACAATGGAGATGATATTTTAAGTGGTGATCTTGGTGCTGATACTCTAACTGGCGGCCAAGGCGCAGATATATTCTCCTTCCAGTTTGGACAATCATTAGTATCAGGAAGCGATCGCATTACTGATTTCACCATTGGCACAGATGCAATTGGTTTACTGACTTCAGACCCACTAACCGTGACTACACCTAGCAGTTTTACCCGTGCCGCCGATAGCACTGCCACCACCTTACTAAATTTAGCCAATCAGGTATTTACCGATGCTAATGGAGCCTCAGCCGGAAATCAAGCTTTAGGGGTGAGTGGTGCAGCCTTAGTCAGAGTCACAAGTGGAGCGATCGCCGGAACTTATCTAGCGATCAATAATAGCACTGCTGGTTTTCAGGCGAATAGTGATTTGTTAGTCAATTTAACAGGATTAACGGGTACTTTACCGGCGTTAGGAAATATTGCAGTGAGCAGTTCACGAGAATAGTCTGCCAAAATCTGCTCAGAGCGTTTGCGCTCCGTAATGTCCTGAAAGGCAACGAGCGCATACACAATTGCTCCCTGCTCATCCAGAATGGGCGTTCCTAATACTTCCAAC